>NZ_JBDGML010000108.1:0-98757 GCF_057655195.1 Arthrobacter sp. Soil_N43 | reverse complement strand
GACGGATAGAACGGCATCAGCCAGATGCAGCTGACACCCAGCGCGGCAAGGTAATCCACGCGCTGGGTGAGCCCGGCAAAGTCGCCGGTGCCGTCGCCGTCGTCGTCGAAAAAGGTCTCGACGTCGAGGCAGTAGATCACGGCGTTCTTCCACCACAGGTCCGAGGTCTCAGCGATTCTCATGCGGCGCGCACCTCCCGGAGCTGGGGCAGCACCTTGTCCGCGAACGCGTCGATGAACGGGGCCTGCTCCTGGCCCACAAAGTGGAGATACAGCTCGTCGAAGCCGAGGCCTGCATATTCCCCGAGCCACTCGGCGTGCTGGTCCAGGCTGGCGGAGATGTTCACCGATTTGCGGAGCTGTTCCTCGCCGACGTCCGCGCTGACCCCGTCGAAATGGGCGGCGGTGGGCAGGTCCCAGGGTATGGGCGGGGCAAAGATGTTGGATCTCCACTGGTCCATGGCAATGGCCACGGCATCGTTCTCGTCCGGCGCCCAGGACAGGTGGATCTGCAGGATCGCCTTGCCGCGGCCGCCGTTGTCGCGGTAGGCGCTGAGCATCTCGCGGAGCTTGTCATGGGGCTGGTTCACGGTGACCAGCCCGTCCGCCCAGGCGGCGGAGCGTCCGGCCGTCTCCACGCTGATGGCCGGCGCAATGAGCGGCGGCGGGGGCTCCGGAACGTCCCAGATCCGGGCCTGCTCCACCGTAACCAGGCCGTGGTGGGTGACCTCCTCGCCGGCGTGCAGGCGCCGGATGACATCCACGCATTCCTCGAGCCGCTGCTGCCGGGTCTCCTTCAGCGGCCACGGGTCTCCGGTGATGTGCTCGTTCATGTTCTCCCCGCTGCCCAGGGCTACCCAGAACCGTTCCGGGAACATGGAGGCCAGGGTGGCGGAGGCATGCGCAATGATGGCGGGGTGGTACCGCTGGCCCGGCGCATTGACCACTCCGAACCGCATCCTGGTGGTTGCCAGTGCCGCCCCCAGCCAGGACCAGGCGAATCCGGAATGACCCTGCCGCGCGGACCAGGGTTCGATGTGGTCCGAGCACATGGCCGCGTCGAAGCCGGCCTCCTCCGCGTGCTGGACATCCTTCAGGAGCTGTCCCGGGCTGATCTGTTCATGCGACGCGTGAAATCCGATGGCTGCCATCGTTCATGTCTACCGGGGGCCGGCCACCGTGTCGAGGGCTCCAGGGGTGGCGCCTTTGTGGGACCCGGGTAAGAATGGGGCCTATGCAGCTGCCGGTCATGCCCCCCGTTTCTCCGATGCTTGCCAAATCGGTGGCCACCATCCCGGACGGGGCCATGAGCTACGAGCCGAAGTGGGACGGGTTCCGGTCCATCATTTTCCGCGACGACGACGACGTGGAGATCGGCAGCCGCAACGAAAAGCCGATGACGCGCTACTTCCCCGAGCTCGTGGAGGCGCTGAAGGCCAACCTGCCGCCAAAATGCGTGCTCGACGGCGAGATCGTGCTGGTGGGTGCCTCCGGGGACCGGCTCGACTTCGACGCCCTGCAGCAGCGGATCCACCCGGCAGCGAGCAGGGTCAAGATGCTGGCCGAACAGACGCCGGTGAAGTTCGTCGCCTTCGACCTGCTGGCGCTCGGTGATGACGACCTCAGCGGCAGGCCGTTCGCGGAGCGCCGCGCCGCCCTGGAACAGGTCCTGGCCAGTGCCGGCCCGCCGATCCACATGACCGCCGCCACGCAGGACCGGGAGCTGGCCGGGAAATGGTTCCACCAGTTTGAAGGCGCCGGGCTGGACGGGATCATCGCCAAGCCCCTCAACGGCGTGTACCAGCCGGACAAGCGGGTCATGTTCAAGGTCAAGCATGAGCGGACGGCGGACTGTGTCCTGGCCGGCTACCGGGTGCACAAGAGCGGCCCGGACGCCATCGGATCGCTGCTGCTGGGTCTGTACAGGCCAGACGGTGAACTCGCCAGCGTGGGTGTGGTGGGCGCCTTTCCGATGCAGCGGCGGCGGGACCTGTTTGAGGAACTCCAGCCGCTGGTCACCGACTTCGAGGACCACCCGTGGGCCTGGGCCAAACAGGAGGACGGCACCCGCACTCCGCGCAACGCCGAGGGCAGCCGCTGGAGCGCGGGCAAGGACCTGTCCTTCACGCCGCTGCGTCCCGAACGGGTGCTGGAAGTGAAGTACGACCACATGGAGGGCGAGCGGTTCCGCCATACGGCCCAGTTCGTGCGCTGGCGCCCTGACCGCGAGCCTGAGTCATGCACCTATGAGCAGCTGGAGGAGCCGGTGAAGTTCGACCTCGCAGAGGTGCTGGCCACTTAAAAAGGGGCGGGCCGCCGTCGTGACCTTCTTTGAAGCCGAACCGGCCAAATAGGCGGGGACTCGCCGTGTCGCGGGGCGTTTGGTGGGCAAACGGGGTCACGACGGCGGGACTCACCTGCGCCCGATGGGCTACTTGAGGCCGAGCTGCTGCGTGGGAACCCTGAAGGTTTCCTTGGCCGTGAGGGCAGAGACCGCGGCGATGGTGCAGATGACGGCGGTGAAGACGCTGATCTGGACCCAGCCGCCGGGCTTGATGCCGCCCATGGCTGCCACGATCGCCGGTGCGAATCCGGCCATCAGGAAGCCGAGCTGGGTGCCGATGGCCAGGCCGGAGAAGCGGACCTTGGTGCTGAACATCTCGGCGTAGAAGGACGGCCAGACGGCATTCGAGGCTGCGTAGCCGCAGGAGAAGAAGCCGATGGCGGCCAGGAACATCAGCGGAACGCTGCCTGATTCGAGGCTGAGCAGGAACACCGGGGTGAGGATGGCGCTGGACAGCGCGCCGTAGATGAAGACGGGCTTGCGGCCGATCTTGTCGGCGAGCCGGCCGAACAGCGGCTGCGTGCCCAGGGCCACGAGGTTGGCGCCGACAACGAGCCACAGGGTGGTGGTGCCGTCCACGCCGGCCACGGTCTTGGCGTAGCTGATGGCCAGGGTGCCAAACACGGTGGAGACGGCGGCAATGAAGGCACAGCAGATGACACGGAGGACATCGCGCCAGTGGGTCTTCAGCAGGTCGGCAACGGGAAGCTTGGCGATCTGGGCGGTCTTCTGTGCTTCCTCGAAGGCCGGCGGCTCGTGCAGGGTGCGGCGGATGAAGAACGCCACGATGACCACCACGGCGCTGAGCCAGAACGGAACGCGCCAGCCGATGCCGTACTTGATCTCGTCGGGGAGGGCGAGGACCGGGATGAAGACGAGTGCGGCGAGGATCTGGCCGCCCTGGGTGCCGGTGAGGGTCCAGGAGGTGAAGAAGGAACGGCGGTTGTCCGGGGCGTGCTCCAGGGTCATGGAGGAGGCGCCGGCCTGTTCGCCGGCCGCGGAGAGGCCCTGGCAGAGGCGGGCCAGCACCAGCAGGGCCGGGGCCCACCAGCCGACGGTGTTGAAGTCCGGGAGGCAGCCGATCAGGAACGTCGAGGCGCCCATGAGCAGCAGGGTGAACATGAGGACCTTCCGCCGGCCAACCCGGTCGCCGAAGTGGCCCAGGATGACGGCGCCCACAGGTCGGGCCACATAGGCGAAGCCGAAGGTGGCGAAGGACATGATGGCGGCGTTCGCGTCAGCATTCGGGAAGAAGACCGTGGGGAAGATCAGTGCGGCGGCGGAGCCGAAGATGAAGAAGTCGTAGTACTCGACTGCGCTGCCGAGGAAGCTGGCGAGGGCTGCCTTCTTGGGGGTCCCGGCCGGGGCAACAGCGGCCGGCGTCGTGGACGGGAGTATCTGGCTCATGGAGTTCCTTCAGTGTGACGACATTGTCGCGGATGTATCGGGAAGGTCGCAGCCGCTGTCCATGGTTGGGGAAGGGGCGGCTGGAGGTCCTTGAAGACCCGGACGAAGTAGCCACATGGTGGGAGCTACTTGCGCGATACAGCAACTATGGCTGTGAGGGGGGTCACCTGTCAAGAAAGTTATTCACGATATAGAAATAGCTCTCACATTGTGGCAACATCGACTCATGAGTGTGAAAGAAGCCACAGGCAGCAATGCCGGTATCCCGTCCCCGGAAGAAGAAACATCGGCGGAAGAGCCGGCCACAGAGCCGGAGGCGCAGGCCAAGCCGGCAAAATCCGCGAAGGGCGACTCCCGGACGGACATGGTGGGCAAAGCCCTGGGCCTGCTGGTGCTACTCGGCGATGAGCCCCGCGGCGCCAGTGCCTCCGACCTCTCCCGCCGGGCTGAACTGCCTTTCAGCACCACCTACCGGCTCCTCGGTTCGCTGACCCGCGACGGCTTCGTGGACTATGAGCCGGATGGCCGCCGGTACCACCTGGGCCTGCGCATCTTCCAGCTGGGCCAGCGGGTGTCCAACCATCACGGGTTTGCCGGCACCGCGCTCCCCATCCTGCGCCGCGTCACCGAGCAGTCGGGGGAGGCCACCATCCTGTCCGTGCGGGACGGCATCCACCACCTCACCGTGAACAAGGTGGACGGCCCGCAGACCTTCCGGGTCACCAGCGACCCCGGCCACCTCGGGGCCCTCCACACGACCGCCGTCGGCAAGGCACTCGTGGCGTTCGCCGAGGATTCCGAGCGGGAACGGCTCCTCGAGGAGCTGCCGCTGGAGCCGCTCACGGAAGTCTCCATTACCGACCGGGCCCAGTTCCGCGCCGAAATCGACAAGGTCCGGCGCCAGGGCTACGCCGTCATGGACGAGGAAAACGAGCTCGGCATGCGTGCCGTGGCCGTGCCGGTCTTCAACTCCCAGGGCGTGGCCTTTGCCTCGCTCGCCACCGCCGTTCCCGTGTTCCGGCTCAGCCTGGAGGCGCTCGTGGCGCTGGTGCCGCTGCTTCAGGACGCCGCGGCGGAGCTCGCCGCCAGGCTGCCGCAGCGCTGATCGGCCACCCAACTCCGCTAAATTGTTCGTATAGAGAACAAGAGTGCATCATATGAACTTTTGCTGTACCGTAATCCCTATCACCTGGCCGGCACGGCGCCTTCCGCGTCCCGCAGGCCGTGTGCCGTTGTCAAAGGAGCCGCACGCATGAGCAATCGAACTGAGTCCTACCTCGTGGGACTGGTCGGCGATGGCGTGATGCCGTCACTCTCTCCCCACATGCATGAACGCGAAGGCGATCTACAGGGGCTGCGGTACCTGTACCGGCCCATTGATCTCCTGGAGCTGGGCCTTCCCGCCACGTCCATCGGCGACTTGCTGCAGAGCGCCTCCCGGATGGGCTTCAACGGGCTGAACATCACGCATCCGTGCAAACAGCTGGTTTTGGAGCACCTGGACGAGGTCGCCCCCGACGCCGCGAGGCTGGGCGCCGTCAACACCGTGGTCATCCAGGACGGCCGCTTCATCGGCCACAACACCGACTTCTCCGGCTTTGCCGCCGCGCTCGCCTCCGGCCTCCCGGACGCGAAGCTGGACCGTGTGGTCCAGCTGGGAGCGGGCGGTGCCGGCTCAGCCGTCGCCTACGCCCTCCTCACCGCCGGCGTCCAGACGCTGGACCTCGTGGACATGGACCCGGCGCGGAGCGCAGAACGGGCCGCCGAACTGTCCGCCTTCTTCCCGGACCGCGTCATCACAGGGCGCCCGACGGCGGCGCTGCCGCAGCTCATGGCCCAGGCCGACGGCCTGGTGCACTGCACCCCCGTGGGCATGGCGGCCCACCCCGGCACGCCGCTGGACATGGCACTCGTGGAGCCGCGCCACTGGGTGGCGGACATCGTGTACCGGCCCATCGAAACCGACCTGGTCCGCGAGGCCCGCGCCAAAGGCTGCGACGTGCTCGACGGCGGGCGCATGGCAGTGGGCCAGGCCGCCGACGCCTTCCGGATCTTCACGGGCCTCGACGCCGACGCCGAGCGGATGCGCGCGCACTTCCTGGAGCTCATCGCCGCGGAAGAGGTGGCTGTCTGATGCGAACCGGCATCGCCACCGTATGCCTGTCCGGCACCCTCAAGGAAAAGATGCAGGCCTGCGCCATAGCGGGCTTCGACGGCATTGAAATCTTCGAGCAGGACCTCGTGACCTCCCCGCTGAGCCCGGAGGACGTCCGCAGGATGGCGGCCGACCTGGGCCTCACCCTGGATCTGTACCAGCCGTTCCGCGACTTTGACAGCGTTTCTGAGGACCTGCTGGCCGCCAACCTCCGCCGCGCCGACGCCAAGTTCAGGCTGATGTCCCGGCTGGGCATGGACACCATGCTGGTCTGTTCCAACGTCGCCACCGCCACGATCGACGACGACGGGCTGCGCGCCAGGCAGCTCGCCGCCCTGGCGGAACTGGCCGGGGACCACGGCGTCCGGGTGGCCTACGAGGCACTCGCCTGGGGCAAATACGTCAACGACTACGAGCACGCGCACCGTCTCGTGGAAATGGTGGACCATCCCAACCTCGGCACGTGCCTGGACTCGTTCCACATCCTGTCCCGCGACTGGGACACCGCGCCCATCGAGGACATCAACGCCGGGAAGATCTTCTTCGTCCAGGTGGCGGACGCCCCCAAGCTCTCCATGGACGTGCTGTCCTGGAGCCGTCACTACCGCGTCTTCCCGGGCGAGGGCCAGTTCGAGCTGGCCAAGTTCATGGGGCACGTGGTCCGCGCCGGCTACACCGGCCCGGTGTCCCTGGAGGTCTTCAACGACGTCTTCCGCCAGTCCGACGTCGAACGCACCGCCGTTGACGCCATGCGCTCGCTGATCTGGCTCGAGGAACAAAGCGCCAAGTGGCTCGAGGCAAACGCTGCTAACGGAGCCGCGGGCACTGCTGCTGGTGGTCCTCCGGCCCCTGCCCGCCGTCGTTATCCCATGGAACTGGCCACGCTTCCGCAGGTCGCCGAACCGGCGGGCTTCAACTTCGCCGAAGTCAAGGCGGCGGACACGGCCGCCCTGGAAACCGTCCTGGGCCAGCTCGGTTTCGAGTTCAACGGCCGGCACCGCACCAAGGACGTGCAGCTGTGGACCATGGGCCACGCCCGCGTGATCATCAACGAACAGGCCCCATCGGGCTCTGCGGCGCCGGCCAGCGCCGCCGGTATCGCCGCGCTGGGATTTGACGTCGATTCGCCCGTAATTGCGTCGGCCCGCGCCCAGCAGCTCAAGGCTCCGGCGGTGCCGCGCAAGAGCCAGGCCAACGAGGAGGTGTTCCAGGGCTTCGCCGCCCCGGACTCCACCGAAATCTTCCTGTGCCAGGGAAGCCCCGACGGGACCGCGGCCTGGATCAACGAATTTGGCGAACCCCGCGAGTTCGGCGAGGGGCTTGAGGTGCCCTCCGGCGGCCAGAGCGCCGTGATCGACCACGTCAACCTTGCCCAGCCGTGGCAGCACTTCGACGAGGCCGTCCTGTTTTACACCAGCGCCCTCGCCCTGGAACCGCAGCCCTACGCCGAGGTGGCCAGCCCCAGCGGACTGGTCCGCTCCCAGGTCATGCAGACCTCGGACCGCGCCGTGCGGCTGGTGCTGAACCTGGCTCCGCTGCTCCAGCAGGACGGAACCCGGCACAAGACCTACCAGGAGCACATCGCGTTCGCGGTGGATGACCTGGTGGCCACGGCACGCTCCGCCCGGGAGCGGGGGCTGAACTTCCTGCAGATCCCGGCGAACTACTACGAGGACCTGGACGCCCGCTTCGGGCTGGACCCCGCGTTCCTGGCAACGCTCCAGGAGCTGAACCTGCTCTACGACCGTGACGGGGACGGTGAGTTCCTGCACTTCTACACCGCCACGGTGGGCAGCGTGTTCTTCGAAATGGTGGAACGCCGCGGCAAATATGACGGCTACGGGGCACCGAACGCGCCGGTGCGCCACGCCGTCCAGTACGACCACCTGCACCAACTGACCAGTTCCACCCATTCCACCACCCACTGAAAGGAGGCTGCTGTGCCTGAAGACGTGAATCTTGAGACGTACAACGCTGACGCGCTCACCGAGGACCTCGCCGACGCAGTGACCGACCTGCACAAGCCGGCCCCCCAGGCCGCCCCTGCTCCGGCGCCCCGCGTCGAAACCCAGCAGGATCTCAGCGCCGAGATCAAGGCGCTCGGCGAGGCCTACGCCGAGGCCCTGAAGGGCGGTGCGCCCAAGGAAACCCAGCCGCGGCTGGACTTCGCACCGTACCGCAGCAGCATCCTGCGCCACCCCACCAAGAGCCTGCACCATGCGGACCCGGAGACCATCGAGCTGCATTCCCCGGCGTTCGGCCACCAGGACGTGCACGCGCTGGAGTCAGACCTGACCATCCAGCACAACGGCGAGCCGCAGGGTGAACGCATCATCGTTGCCGGCCGCGTGCTCGACGGCGACGGCCGCCCCGTGGCCGGCCAGCTCGTGGAAATCTGGCAGGCCAACTCCTCCGGCCGCTACATCCACAAGCGCGACCAGCACCCCGCCCCGCTGGACCCCAACTTCACCGGCGTGGGCCGCTGCATCACCGGCCCCGACGGCTCCTACCGCTTCACCACGATCAAGCCCGGCGCCTACCCCTGGAAGAACCACCTCAACGCCTGGCGGCCCGCGCACATCCACTTCTCGCTGTTCGGCACGGAGTTCACCCAGCGCATCGTCACGCAGATGTACTTCCCGGGCGACCAGCTCTTCCCGCTGGACCCGATCTACCAGTCGATCGTGGACCAGGACGCCCGCGACCGCCTCGTGGCCTCCTACGACCACGACCTCACCGAGCCGGAATGGGCCCTCGGCTACAACTGGGACATCGTGCTGACCGGTTCCAAGCGGACCTGGACCGAAAATGAAGCCCTTGGGGCGGAAGGTGACGATCATGAGTAAGCTGACCGCAACACCCGGCCAGACCGTGGGCCCCTTCTACGGCTACGCCCTGCCCTACGAGAAGGACCGCGAGCTGCTGGCACCGGGCTCCCCGGGTTCCATCCGCCTGCAGGGCACCGTGTATGACGGCGCCGGGCACCCGATCCCCGACGCCATCCTGGAAATCTGGCAGCCGGACTCCGAAGGCAACATCATCCGCCGGACCGGCTCGCTGGTCCGCGACGGCTACACCTTCACCGGTTTCGGCCGCAGCGCCGTGGGCAATTCCGGCGTGTACACCTTCACCACGGTGAACCCCGGACCCACCAAACCCGGCGCCGCGGCCTTCATCTCGGTCGCCGTCTTTGCGCGAGGCCTCATGAACCGCCTCTTCACACGGATTTACCTGCCGGAGAACGAAGAAGCGCTGGCGGCGGACCCGCTGCTCTCCTCGCTGGACCCCGAGCGCCGCAAGACCCTGATCGCCCGCCGCGACGCCGACGGCGGACTCACCTGGGACATCCGCCTACAGGGCGAGGGCGAAACCGTCTTCCTCGACTTCGAGGGAACCGGAACCGAGGGTGCCGCACAGTGACCGTGTACCAGCCTGCCGGCAGCGACGGTGACGTCGGGCTGCTCAGTCCCGTTTCGGCGTCGCCCCTGGTGGCGGCGCTGACAGGCGACCGTGCCGTCCTGGCTGCGATCCTGGCCGTCGAGGCCGGCTGGGCTGCGGTGCTGGAGAAGCACGACCTCGCTCCGGCCGGCTCCGCCGCCGTCGTGGCCCACGCGGCCGACGCGTCACGCTATGACCCGGCCGACATTGCCGTGCGCGCGCAGGGCGGCGGCAACCCGGTCATCCCGCTGCTGGCGGACCTCCGCGCGCAGGTCAAGGCACTGGACACCGGGAGTGCCGGTGCACCCGGCGTTGGTGCACTGCGTGCCGTGCACACCTCGCTCACCAGCCAGGACGTGCTGGACACCGCCCTCATGCTGCTGGCGCGGAACACCGTTTCGGCGCTGCTCGCGGACGTGAAAGGCACGACGGCGGCGCTCGCCCGCCTCGCGGAGCAGCATGCTGAGACGCTGTGCGTGGGCAGGAGCCTGACGCAGCATTCGCTGCCGTTCACGTTCGGGCTCAAGGCAGCACAGTGGTTCCACGGGCTGGCCGCCGCTGCGCGCCGGCTCGAGGCCCTGGAGCTGCCCGTCCAGACCGGCGGCGCGGCGGGCACCCTGGCCGCGGGCACCGTGCTGACGGCCGGATCGGGCACGGATCCGTTTCTTCTGTCGGATGACCTTGCCGGCCAGTTGGGACTCGCTGCCACCCCGGCGCCTTGGCACACCAACCGGATCGCCGTCACCTCGCTGGGGGATTCCCTGGCGGGGGTGGTGGACGCGCTCGGCAAGATCGCTTCCGATGTGCTGTTCCTGAGCCGCCCCGAGGTGGCCGAGGTGGCCGAACCCCGGGCGCCGGGCCGCGGCGTTTCCTCCGCCATGCCGCAAAAGCAGAACCCGGTGCTGTCCGTGCTGGTGCGCAGCGCCGCACTCCAGGCCCCGGCGCTGGCGGCGCAGCTGCATCTTGCGGCGGCCACCTTCAACGACGAACGCCCCGACGGCGCCTGGCACAGCGAATGGCCGGCCCTGCGCCAGCTGCTCGCCCTGGCACTGGGTGCGGCCGGACACCTGCGCGAACTCGCCGAAGGGCTGCAGGTATTCCCGGAGGGCATGCGCCGCAACCTGGACCTGTCCGGGCCGCTTCTGCTGAGCGAGGGCGTGTCCGCCGCCGTGGCTCCGCTCCTTTCCGCTGACGGATCCGGCGCCGATGGCAAGCAGCAGCTGCAGGCCGTCGTCGACTGGACCCTGCAGGCTCCCGCTGCCGAGCAGGCGGACACCTACCGCCGGCTGCTCCGCGAGGCAGTCCCGGCGGACACGCTCTCGGACGCCCGGCTGGAGGACCTGCTTAACCCCGCCAGCTACCTCGGCCAGGCCGCCGGGATCTCGCGGCGGATCCTGGCCGCCTTCCCGGACTTTGCGCCGACCCCAACCGAAAAAGACGGAAACGGAGACTCCCGTGGCTAGACCAACACTGAAGGCAGTGCTGCTTTCTCCCCAGCGCACGCTGGGCGACAAACCCCTCCTCATCGTGGGGCCGTCGCTCGGCACCTCCTCGCTGGTGTGGGCGCAGGCCGGTTCGCTCCTGGCCAGCGACGTCGACGTCGTCGCCTGGGACCTGCCCGGCCACGGCGTCTCTCCGGCCGCTACGGAACCGTTCAGCGTCGCGGAACTGGCGGACGCCGTCGTCGAACTCGTCGACTCGATCGCCCCCGGCGAGACGTTCCACTACGCCGGCGTTTCGCTGGGCGGGGCCACCGGCCTGCAGCTCGCCATCAAACACGGCGACCGGCTGAAGAGCCTCTCCGTGCAGTGCTCCGGCGCCAAGCTCGGCACGCCCGAAGCCTGGCAGGAACGCGCGGAAACCGTCCGCACCCAGGGCACCCCCGTGATGATCCAGGGCTCGGCCGGGCGCTGGTTCGCACCCGGCTTCATGGACCGGGAACCGGAGCTGAGCAGCCGCCTGCTGCACTCCCTCCGCGACACCGACCGCTTCAGCTACGCCTTCTGCTGCGAGGCCCTGGCCGGCTTCGACGTCCGCGGCGAGCTCGGCAGCATCACCGTCCCCACCCAGGCGGTAGCCGGCGCGGAGGACTCTGTTGCGCCGCCGTCGTTTGCCCAAGAAATCGCGGACGGCATCACCGCCGGGGGAGGCACGGCTTCCGCCGCCACCCTCGAAGGCGTGGCGCACCTGGCACCGGCCGAGGCACCCGGCCACGTGGCCGAGCTGTTGCGGAGCCTCATTTTCTGGGCCGAATCCCGAGGAGCAGCCAAGTGAGCGGCAGCGAACGCGCTGAACGCCATGGCGTCGTCCAGCCGGACGCCACCAGCCAGGAAATTTACGACGGCGGCATGGTGGTTAGGCGCGAGGTGCTCGGCGACGCGCACGTGGACCGCGCCAACGCCAACAAGGACGCCTTCACCGAGGACTTCCAGGACATGATCACCCGTATCGCGTGGGGCGGCATCTGGACCCGTCCGGGCCTGCCGCGCCAGATGCGCTCCGCCGTCACCATCACCGCCATGGTGGCGCACGGACACTGGGAAGAACTGGCCATGCACATCCGCGCGGCCATCACCAACGGCCTGAGCAGGGACGAAATCAAGGAAATCCTGCTGCAGACCGCCATCTACTGCGGGGTTCCCTCCGCCAACACCGCCTTCAAGACCGCGCAGCAGGTCTTCAAAGAAATCGATACAGCAGAAATGGACCAGACCGCATGAACCAGGCTTTTGTGTACGACGCCGTTCGCACGCCTTTCGGAAAGTTCGGCTCCGGCCTCGCTGCCGTCCGCCCGGATGACCTCGCCGCGCACGTGATCGGTGAGTCCGTGAAGCGTGCGCCGCAGCTCGACGTGGAGCGGATCGACGAGGTGGTGTTCGGCAACGCCAACGGCGCCGGGGAAGAGAACCGCAACATCGCCCGCATGGGCACCCTGCTGGCCGGACTGCCGGTCTCGATCCCCGGCACCACGGTCAACCGGCTCTGCGGCTCGTCCCTGGACGCCGCGATCATCGCCTCGCGGCAGATCAACGCCGGCGACGCCGAGCTGGTGCTGGTGGGCGGCGCCGAGTCGATGTCCCGTGCCCCGTGGGTGCTGCCCAAGACGGAGAAGCCCTACCCGGCCGGGGACATGACCCTGGCCTCGACCACGCTGGGCTGGCGCCTGGTGAACAAGGCCATGCCGGCGGAGTGGACCATTTCGCTGGGCGAGGCCACCGAGCGGCTGCGGGAGAAGTACGGTGTGACCCGCGAGCAGCAGGACGAGTTCGCCGCGAACTCGCACAACCTCTCCGCCGCGGCCTGGGACGAGGGGTTCTACGACAACCTGGTCGCCCCGGTGCCGGGCACGGACCTCGTCCGGGACGAGGGCATCCGCGCAGGGTCCTCGGCCGAGAAGCTGGCCGGGCTGAAGACGGTGTTCCGGACCGAGAACGGCACCGTCACCGCCGGGAACGCGTCCCCACTGTCCGACGGCGCCTCCGCGGCCTGGATCGGATCCGAGAACGCCGCCGGGCTGCTGGGAATGGAGCCGCTGGCCCGGATCGCGGGCCGCGGCGCGCACGCCAACGACCCCCAGTACTTCGGCTACGCCCCCGTGGAGGCCGCGAACAATGCCCTCGCGAAGGCGGGCATCGGCTGGGACCAGGTGGGCGCCGTCGAACTTAACGAAGCGTTCGCCGCGCAGTCCCTGGCCTGCATCAACGCCTGGGGCATCGACCCCACGATCGTGAACCGCCACGGCGGCGCGATCGCCATGGGCCACCCGCTCGGGGCCTCCGGCACCCGCATCCTCGGCACCCTGGCCCGCAGCCTCCAGGCCTCGGGGGAGCGCTGGGGCGTCGCCGCGATCTGCATCGGCGTCGGGCAGGGCCTGGCCGTGGTGCTGGAAAACGTAACTTCTAAGAAGGGCTAAGCGATGCTGACTTTCATTGACACCGTCGGCGAGGCCGTGGCCGGCATCAAGGACGGCTCCACGGTGATGATCGGCGGGTTCGGCAACGCCGGGCAGCCGTTCGAACTGATCGACGCGCTGCTGGACGGCGGCGCCACGGACCTGACCGTGGTGAACAACAACGCCGGCCAGGGCGACCAGGGGCTCGCGCTGCTGATCAAGGAAGGGCGCGTCCGCAAGATGATCTGCTCCTTCCCCCGGCAGTCCGACTCCTGGCACTTCGACGCCAAGTACAAGGCCGGGCAGATCGAGCTGGAACTCGTGCCGCAGGGCAACTTGGCTGAGCGCATCCGCGCCGCCGGCGCCGGTATCGGCGGCTTCTTCACCCCCACCGGCTACGGCACCATGCTCGCCGAGGGCAAGGAAACCCGGATCATCGACGGCCGCGGGCAGGTCTTCGAGACCCCCATCCACGCCGACGTCGCCCTCATCAAGGCGCTCAAGGCCGACGGCGTCGGAAACCTCGTGTACCGCAAGACCGCCCGGAACTTCGGCCCGATCATGGCCGCGGCCGCGGAGCACACCATCGCCCAGGTGTCGGAGATCGTGCCGACCGGCGGGCTGGATCCGGAGAACGTCGTGACCCCCGGCATTTACGTCAACAGCATTGTGAAGGTGGCCTGACATGAGCATCCAGACCGCGTCCCTCCAGACCAGCGACAAGCCCCTGGGCCGGGATGACCTCGCCCGGCTGGTGGCCCGCGACATCAAGCCCGGCTCGTTCGTGAACCTTGGGATCGGGCAGCCCACGCTGGTGTCCAACTACCTCCAGCCCGAGCAGAACATCACGCTCCACACCGAGAACGGGATGCTGGGCATGGGGCCTGAGGCGACCGGGGACCAGATCGACGGCGACCTCATCAACGCCGGCAAGATCCCCGTCACCGAGCTGCCCGGGGCGTCCTACTTCCACCACGCCGACTCGTTCGCGATCATGCGCGGCGGGCACCTGGACATCTGCGTCCTCGGCGCGTTCCAGGTCTCCGCCACCGGCGACCTCGCCAACTGGCACACCGGGGCGCCGGACGCGATTCCTGCCGTGGGCGGCGCGATGGACCTGGCCACGGGCGCGAAGGACGTGTTCGTGATGATGACGCTGCTCACCCGCGACGGCGCCTCGAAGATCGTGGAGGCCTGCACGTACCCGCTTACCGGCGTGGGCTGCGTGACGCGGGTCTACACGGACAGGGCCGTGTTCCTGACCGGCCCCGAGGGCGTCCAGGTCCGCGAAACCTTCGGCTGCACCCTCGAGGAGCTCCAGGCCCTGGTGCCCGTCCCCCTCACGGCAGCCCCCGCCGTCGAACACTAACCCCGCCCAATTCCGTCCTTCCTTCCAGCGCGAACGGACACTTGAGGCCCCGCGAACCCGCAGATTCAGGGCCTTAAGTGTCCGTTCGCGCTTCGGGGTGGGGCTTAAGTGTCCGTTCGCGCCAATAGGATGGGTAACCATGAGCGACGCAGCAGCAGGGACCGCACCGGCGGCGAGCGACCAGTACGTGCAGTCGCTGGCGCGTGGGCTGGCCGTGATCCGGGCATTCGACACCGACCACTCCGTCATGACCCTCACCGAAGTGGCCGCCCGCACCGACCTGACCCGCGCCACCGCCCGCCGTTTCCTGCACACCCTCGTGGAGCTCGGCTATGTCCGAACCGACGGGAAGACCTTCGCGCTGACGGCCCAGGTGCTGCAGCTCGGCTACGCCTACCTGTCAGGGCTGTCCCTTCCGCAGTTGGCACAGCCGCACCTCGAGGAGCTGTCCCTGAAGCTCGGCGAGTCCACGTCGGCGGCCGTTTTGGACGGAACCGACATCGCCTACATCGCCCGTGTCACCACCCGCCGGATCATGACGATCGGCATCACGGTGGGCACGCGGTTCCCCGCCTATGCCACATCGATGGGCAGGGTGCTCCTCGCAGCCCTCCCGCCCGAGCAGCTCAAGCAATACCTGGCGGCGGCGGAGATCAAACCGCTCACGCCCCGTGCCATCGGCACGGTGAAGGAACTCCTGGCCGTCCTCGACACAGTACGGGCCCAAGGCTGGTGCCTGCTGGACCAGGAGCTCGAACTGGGGCTGATGTCCGTGGCCGCGCCCGTCTATCACGGTCCCAAGGTGGTGGCCGCGGTCAACGTTTCCCTGCAGGCCCAGTCCGTGGCAGCCAAGCCCGATCCCGAGGCGTTCCTGGAATCCGTGCGGAAGGAAATCGTGGCCACGGCAGAAAAGATCTCCACAGACTTTTCCACCGGCCGGTAGCAGCCCGCCCTCAAATTTCCCCCCGTCGTTGGCGTACCGCCCGGCGCCCGGGGGCCATAGACTCTAGCCAACTACGTGCAGCAGCGCCGCTCCGTGAATCCCGCCCCGGGCGGGACGCCGGGGGAGCCGAAGCGCCGCTGCACCCGTTGGAAGGAAGTGGCGGGTGAAGCTGGGCATAGCGCGTGAGCGCCGGGAGGGCGAGCGGCGGGTCGCCGCGACGCCGGAGACCGTGAAGCAGCTGACCGGACTGGGCCTTGAGGTGCTGGTGGAGTCGCGGGCAGGAGTCTTCGCGGGGCACGGTGACGACGACTACCTTCAGGCCGGCGCCATGGTGGTGCAGGACCTGGACCTCGGGGAACTCGATGTGTATGCCCATGTCCGCCCGCTTGAGAGTCCGACGGCAGCAGCCTTACGCCGGGGGACCGTCACTGTGGGGCTGGCCTCGCCGTCGTCCGAACTCGCCACCGTGAAGGAACTCGCAGACGGCGGCGTCACGTCGTTCGCCCTGGAGCTCGTCCCCCGGATCTCCCGCGCCCAGTCCATGGATGCCTTGTCCTCGCAGGCGCTCGTGGCTGGCTACCGCTGCGTTCTGGAGGCGGCCATCCGGCTGCCGCGGTTCTTTCCCCTCTACATGACGGCCGCAGGAACTGTCCCGCCCGCACGGGTGCTGGTGCTCGGCGTCGGCGTGGCCGGGCTGCAGGCCATCGGCACGGCGAAGAGGCTCGGGGCGCGGGTTTCGGCCAACGATATCCGCCCCTCCTCTGCGGAAGAAGTCACTTCGATGGGCGGCACATTCATCAAACTGGACCTTGAAACGGCGGAGGCGTCCGGCGGTTACGCGCGTGAGCTCAGCGCCGACCGCGGCGCCCTGCAGCGCCGGCTGCTGGCGCCGCACGTCGCCGAGGCAGACGTGCTGATCACGACGGCGGCCGTCCCCGGGCGGCGCGCACCGCTCCTGGTGACCCGCGAGATGGTGCAGGGCATGCGCCCGGGATCAGTCGTCGTCGACCTTGCCGCGGAGTCCGGCGGCAACGTGGAAGGCTCCCTGCCGGGCCGGGAGGTCCAGTTCCCCACCGCCGACGGCCGGGGCGCCGTCACCGTCGTCGGCCTGAAGGACGCGCCGTCCGCGTTGCCCACCGACGCCTCCCGGCTGTACGCAAAGAACGTGGCAAACCTGCTGGCCCTGATGACGCGTGACGGCACAGTGGCGCCGGATTTCGACGACGATGTGATTGCCGGCGCCTGCCTGACGCACGACGGCGTGGTGCGGCATCAGCCCACGGCGGATGCGCTCGCGGTGCTCGCCGCGGAAACCGAGAAGGCGTCAGAGAACGAGGGAGTGGTCTGATGGACGGCATCAGCCTGCTCACGATCACCGTTTTGGCGGTCTTCGTGGGCTTTGAAGTGGTTTCCAAGGTCTCCAGCACGCTGCATACTCCGCTGATGTCCGGGGCCAATGCCATCCACGGCATCATCCTGGTGGGCGCCATCATTGTGGCGGGCCAGGCCGCACACCCGTGGGTGCTCGCCGTCGCACTCCTCGCCGTCGTGCTCGCCACCGCCAACCTTGTCGGCGGCTTCGTGGTGACGGACCGGATGCTGGAAATGTTTAGGGGACGCCCGGGCAAGGTGGAGAAACGGCCCGGCACGTCCCGTGACGTCGCGGCCCAGAAAGACGCGTCCCGCGACGGCAAGGAGAGTGTCCAGTGACGCTCCTTGACCCCACGGTGACGTCGCTGCTGTACCTCGCGGCGGCCGTCTTTTTCATCCTCGCCCTCAAGGGCCTGAACTCGCCGCGCACGGCACGCCGCGGCAACCTCATCGGCGCCTTTGGTGCGCTGGTGGCCGTCGTGACGGTCTTCTTTTCCGTCCGGCTGGACAACGTCCCGTGGATCCTGGGCGCCATCGCGGTGGGATCCGGCGTGGCCGCCCCGGTGGCCCGGCGGGTCAAGATGACCCAGATGCCACAGCTCGTGGCCCTCTTCAACGGGGTGGGCGGCGGTGCGGCCGCGCTAGTGGCGCTCCTCGAGCTCCCGGCGGCCGACGACGGTTGGATGCGCCTCGCTGTTGTCTTTACGCTGCTGGTCGGTGCCGTTTCCTTCTCCGGTTCCGCCGTCACGTTCGCGAAACTGCAGGAGCTGATGACCACCCGCCCGGTGGTGTTCCCAGGGCTGCCGGCCGTGATGGGCGCCGTGCTGCTGGCGGCGGTGGGGGCCGCGGCCGCTGTGGTCCTGGGCGGTTCGCTGGCACTCGCCCTGGTGCTCCTGCTGCTCGGCCTGGTGGCTGGCGTGCTGCTGGTCCTGCCGGTCGGAGGGGCGGACGTGCCGATCGTCATTTCGCTGCTCAACGCCTTCACCGGGCTCGCCGTCGCGGCTTCCGGGCTGGTGCTGGGCAACGTGCTGCTGGTGGTGGCGGGCACGCTGGTGGGCGCCTCGGGCACCATCCTGACCCGGGCCATGGCGGCGGCCATGGGCCGCAGCGTTGCCGGCATCCTCTTCGGGGCATTCCGGGGAGGTTCGACGGCGGGATCGACGGCGGTCAGCGACCGCCCCGTGCGCTCCTCCAGCCCGGAGGACGTGGCGGTGCTCCTGGGCTACGCGCAGCGGGTGATCATCGTGCCCGGATACGGCCTCGCGGTGGCGCAGGGACAGCACACCGCCGCCGAGCTCGCCCTGGCCCTGGAGTCCCGGGGCATCAGCGTGGACTTCGCCATCCACCCGGTGGCCGGACGCATGCCGGGGCACATGAACGTGCTGCTGGCCGAGGCCAATGTGCCCTATGAGTCGCTCAAGGAGATGGGTGAAATCAACTCCCAGTTCCGCACCGCCGACGTGGCCCTGGTGGTCGGCGCAAACGACGTCGTCAATCCCGCGGCCAAGACGTCCGCGGGCTCGCCGATCTACGGCATGCCGATCCTCGAGGTGGCCGATGCGCGGCAGGTGGTCTTCCTCAAGCGTTCGCTGCGCCCTGGCTTCGCAGGGATCGAGAACGACCTCATGTACGAGCCGCAGACCACCCTGCTGTTCGGCGACGCCAAGGAATCCCTGACGAAGGTGCTGGGCGCCGTCAAGGCGCTGTAAGAGTGCCCGGAGCGGTGACGCTCGTGTGAGCAAGGCGACTGCTTGAAGTAGCGGCCAAATTAAAGAAGCCTGCTGCGCATTGATGTGGAACCCGGCTACGATTTGATTCCCTGGCTTTGCCGCCCTCACCAGCCGAAGGACATCATGACAGCGAACAACGCCTCCCCGCCGCTACGGGCCGCCGTGGTCATCAACCCGGCCAAGGCCGTTGGCGCCGACCTCCGCGCCTCGCTGATTCGGCTGTGTGACACACAGGGCTGGGCCGAGCCGCTGTGGCTGGAGACCACCGTTGAGGACCCGGGTGTGGGGCAGGCGCGCGAGGCACTGGAGGCGGGGGTCGACGTCGTCATCGCCGCCGGCGGCGACGGGACCGTGCGCTGCGTTGCCGAGGTGCTCGCCGGGACCGATACCCCGCTGGGGCTCGTGCCACTCGGAACGGGCAACCTGCTGGCGCGAAACCTGGGCGTTGACATCTCTGACCCGGTCTCGGCCGCTTACGACGTGCTGAACGGCACGGAACGCACAGTGGACGTGGTCAGAAGCAGATTCGACCGCTCGGAGGACGAGAACGTGTTCGTGGTGATGGCCGGCGTCGGCTATGACGCCGCGATCATGGCGGACACCGTGGACGTCCTCAAGGACCGCATGGGCTGGCTCGCCTACGTTGAAGCGGGCATCCGCAAGCTTCCCGGCAAACCCATCCGGGCCACCATCAAGGTGGACGACAAGCACCCGGTCAAACGCCGGATCCGCAGTGTGATGATCGGCAACTGCGGCCGGATCATGGGAGGAATAGAGATTTTCCCGGAGGCGAAGATCGACGACGGCCTCCTTGACCTGCTGGTCCTCGCCCCGCGGGGCAGGTTCGGCTGGCTGGGCGTGATGGCCGGCATTTTCGGCCGCAGGAAGAACAAGAAGCAATCGGCCGAGTACTTCCAGGGCAAGAGCGCAGAGGTGACCCTGGAGCATGAGCAGGAGTTCCAGCTCGACGGCGACCACGTGGGCACCGGAAAGCACCTCGTCATCCGCCTGGAGCCGGGCGGGCTCAAGATCCGCATGTAGCGTCAAAGGTCGACGGCGGCGGGCGGCTCCCAGTGGGCGGCCCGCCGCCGTCTGTCTTGTCTGGGCTGCTGGCGTCAGTCCGCGAGCAGCCTGCCCCACCTTGGTGCGAGCAAGGGGGACCCGGCAAGCTTGAGGCAGTGCCACAGGGTCACTGCCACCGAATCCAGTACGGGGACACCGCTTTCGGCTTCGACTTCGGCTGCGATGTTGGCACCGTACAGGTTGGTGCACAGGTAGACCAGCGCGTCCGGCGCTGCCGCCGCCAGTTCCAGCGAGCCGGGGCGCATCTCCTCGTCGGTGACCCGGCCGAAGGACTCGTTGTCGCTCAGGCCCAGGCCGCGGTGTCCCACCGTCTTGATGCCGTCGCGCTCGTAGGACGCGATGACGGCGAGGTTCACGTCCTCCGTGTACGGCGTGAACAGCCCGATCCGCTCCGTGCCGAACTGCCGGAACGCCTCCAGGTAGGCCAGCGTCGACGTGGTGGCCGGTGTGCCGGTGGCGTCGGAAATCTCCCGCACCAGCTCCCGGTCGTGGTCCGCCCCCAGCCAGGACCCCGAGGTGCCGTTCCAGGCAATGACGTCCACGTCCGCCGTCGCGAGCAGCCCGGCCGCTTCGCGCATGACGGCCGGATCGAACTGTTTGTCGGAGGAATCGTCCAGGGCAATCCGGGTCACGGGGATCCGGGTGAAGTGGATGGTGACGTCGTCCCGCTCACCCAGGATGCGGTAGCTCTGCGGTTCCAGGCAGGTGTTGGAGGACGGCACGATCATGCCGATGCGGGTCTTGCGTGTTGCGGAAGGCATGCGTGCTCCTAGACTGTCGCGGGGGTAGCGGCCGGTGTTGCTGTGTGCTCGCGGAATCCGTTGCGGGCCACGAAGCGGCCCGCCGGGCCGGGATCGTGGAAGGCGCCGTCGTCCACCACCACGCGCCCGGCGGCGACCACGACGGCGGGCCAGCCGGCGAGCCGGACGCCGTCGAACGGGGAGAAGTCCGTGCCCATGTGGAGGCTGCCGCCGTCGACGGTGCGTTCCTCGGCGGGATCGAAGATCACGAGGTCGGCGTCGTAGCCCTCGGCGATGGCCCCCTTGCCGGGGACCGCGTTGATCCGGGCGGGCCCGGCGGAGAACACCTCAACGAAGTCCTCCACCGTGTTGCGGGCGGATTCCATCATGGCCGTGAACGTGACGGGCATCCGCGTTTCCACGCCGGGCAGCCCGTGTGGCATGGCCCGGATGTCATCGGTCCGCTCGCGCTTCTGTGAGAGGTCGTAGCAGGAGTGGTCCGAGGAGACTGTATGGATGGCGCCGTCGGCCAGGCGCTCCTTGAGGGCGGCGACGGTTTCGGCGCTCCGCATCGGCGGGCAGCAGGCGTACCACTCGGGAAAGGCCGAGCCGTACACCGTGTCATCCAGGGTCAGGTAGTGCGGGCAGGTCTCGGAATACGCCTCCTGGCCTGCCCTGCGGGCCTCGGTGACCAGGTCCACCGCGCCGGGGGTCGACTGGTGCACAAAGTACACGGCAGCCCCGGTGTAGTCGGCCATGGCCAGGGTTTCCTTGACCGATATCTCCTCGGCCAGTTCCGGGCGGGTCCGGTGCAGGTGCTCGATGCCGATCCGGCCGTCGTCGGCATGCTGTGCGGTGCAGTCCGCGATGATGGGGTCGTGCTCGGCGTGGATGTAGGTGAGGCCGTCCAGCCGCACCATCTCGCGCATGACTTTCAGGATGGTGTCCCCGTCCGCCATGGTGGTGCCGCGGTTGGTCGTGTACATCTTGACCGACCGCACGCCCTCGGCGGCCAGCTGTTCCAGCTGCCACGGCACGGTCTCGTCCCAGCTGACCACCGCACCGTGGAGGGCGACGTCGCAGCGGGATTCCTGCGCCAGTTCCTTCTTGTGCAGCACGGCCGCCAGCGGGGTTTCCTGGGCGTCGCGGGGAATGCCGAAGTCGATGATGGTGGTGGTGCCGCCCCACAGTGCTGCGGTGGAGGTGGTTCTGTAGTCGTCCAGGGTGCGGAAGCGTCCGGTCACCTGCGCCACGTGGCAGTGGCCGTCCACGCCGCCGGGGATCACGAGGCGTCCCGCGGCGTCGATGGTGCGCTCAGCCGCGGGGACCGGCTCCGAGGCCGGGACCAGCCGGACGATGGTGCCGTCCTGGACGACGATGTGGGCGTCTTCGCGGCCGATGCTGTTGACCACTGTGCCGTTGGCGACGACGAGTTCTGGTGTGCGGGACATCATTGTCCTCCTAGTTTGTTGAAGCGGCGGGTGCAGTCTGGGCGGATGCAAGGGCGGCGTCGAGGTTCTCTGACAGTCCCCTGCGGGCCTTCACCGGCGGCGGGGCGAAGGCGCCGGCGCGGTGGGGCCCGGACTGGAGCCCCACCACTGCCTCCGCCATGCGGATGCCGGCGGAAATGCCGTCCACCACCGGAACGGGGATCTGCCCCTGAAGTTCGCGGGCAAGGCCGGCGAGGGGAGCGCCCGCCAGGATGACGACGTCGGCCCCGTCCTCCGTGACGGCCTGCCGGCTGAGTGCCAGCAGGGTTTCCCTGAAGTCCTGCTGCACGGAGCCGATGGCGTTGAGCGATTCGTTGATGGAGCGGATGGACGCCAGCCGGCCGCCGAGGCCGAACCGCTCGATGCAGTCGAGGTACCACGGCCGGATCCGGTCCGAGATGGCGATGATGGAGAAGCGGTGCCCCTGCAGGGCCGCCGCGCAGAGCGCAGCCTCGGTGATGCCGATGACCGGGACGTCCGCGAGTTCCTTCAGCGCGGGCATGCCCGGATCGCCGAAGGCGGCAACTACGACGCCGTTGATAGGAGAGCCGTCGATCTTGCCGGTGTATTCGGCGATGATCTCGGCGACGGCGCCTGCCGCGATAAGGGATTCGAAGCGGGTCTCGATGTACTCCACGCCGTGGCCGGCCGTGCGGACCACCAATTCCGTCCCCGGGGCTGCGGAGCGCAGGGCCTCGGACTCGATGAGGGCTGTGACATCGTCGCTGATGTTGGGGTTGATGACGAGAAGTTTCATTTTTTCTTCCGGTGCAGCGTGGGTTCGGTTTTCTGGAAGTCCTCGGGGAACTGCTCGCGGTACTTGCCGATGTGCGACGCCGACTGGGCAGCCGCCCGGTCCGGATCGCCGCTGGCGATCGCGTCGTAGAGTTCGCGGTGTTCCTGGATCAGTTCGGGCAGGTCGCTGACATGGCGGAAGAGCCAGTGCATGCGTCCCTGGAGGGGTTCCAGTGCGGATTTGAGGAAGTTGTTGTCGGCGATGCCGGTGATGGCGTCGTGGAATTCGCTGTTGGCCCGGTGCGCCTCCATCACGGCGCCCTTGGCGAGGCAGCGCTCCGCCTCGTCGAGCAGGCCTTTGAGGCGGGCCAGGTCCTCCCCGGTGGCACGGACGGCAGCGAGGCGGCAGGCCAGCACCTCCAAGGACTGCCGGACGTCGAACAGGTCCTCGACGTCTTTGGGGCTGAGGGTGCTGACTTCCGCGCCGCGCGCTCCGCGGTCGCTGATGAGGCCCTCCTGGCGGAGCATGCGCAGGGCTTCCCGAACGGGGAGCCGGGACACGTTGAATTCGGCGGCGAGGTCGCGTTCCACCAGCCGCGTGCCGGGAGCGTAGTGCCCTTCAAAAATCCGGGTGCGGAGGGTGTCCCGGACAGCCTCGCGGAGGGGGCGTTCCTTGTCCTGGGTCTCTTCTGCGGTAAGCATGGTGCTCTCTTTCGGATTCGTGTGGGGCTTGCACTCCCGGCGGCGGGAGGAGGCGCTGTGTGGCTGGCTTAGGATTGCCAGCTTAGACAGGAAGCCGCTTGTTGTAGTTGAGGGTCAGCACGGACACTCCCATCACGATGGCGGATCCCACGAAGTACAGGAGCGCCCAGGTGTACGAGCCGGTCGCGCCGACAATCAGGCCCACGGCGATGGGTGTGACAAAGCCGGAAATGTTGCCGCTGAAGTTCATCGCCCCGCCGAGCACGCCGGCGTTGGTCCGGCCGCCGAGGATGGAGGGGATGCTCCAGAACAGGCCCACCCAGCGGAGGAAGAACATGACCAGGGAGAGCAGGACGACGGCGGTGGTGGGGTCGGGCACCACCGTGACTCCGACCAGGCCGCCGATGACCACGGCGCTGGAAATGCCCAGCAGGGTGCGCATGACGCGGTTGGCCGAGGCGCCGGCTGCCCGCCACTTGTCGGCGATGCTGCCGCCCAGGATTTCGCCGACGAAGCCGGCACCGAAGATGACGAATGTGGACCAGCCGATGGTCTTAAGGTCAAAGCCCTTGGCCTGTGCCAGGTAGAGCGGGCCCCAGGTCAGGAGGCCGTAGAAGACGCCGTTGAAGCCCAGCCAGCCGAAGCACATGGCCCAGAAAGAGCGGAACTTCAGGTAGGGGAGCAGGGCGCGCTTACCCTTGCTGCCATCCAGTTCAGCTTCTGCATCCTCTGCCGCATGCGAGGCTTCGATGTAGGCGGCCTCGGCATCGTTGACCCCGCGGTGCTCGCGGGGATTGTCGCGGACGTACCACCACACGGCCAGGCCCATGAGGACCGTCGCAGCACCGGCGATGACGAAGGCCATCCGCCAGCTGCCGGTGGAGGCAATCAGTCCGGCGATGATGATGCCGCCAAGACCTGCGCCCAGGGGAGCACCGGCATCCAGGATGGTGGCGCCCCGGCCGCGTTCGGACTTATGCATCCAGATGGCGTTGAGCTTGCCGCCTGCCGGCATGACGCCGGCCTCGGTGACGCCGATGCCCATCCGGGCAATGAACATGCTCAGGAAGCCGCCGGCCATGCCGGAGGCGGCAGTGGCCGCGCCCCAGCCGACGCACGACGCCGTCATGACCTTGCGCGGTCCGAACTTGTCGATCAGCCAGCCCACGGGAATCTGCATGAGGGCGTAGGTCCAGAAGAAGGCGGATAGGAGCAGGCCTACCAGCTCCGGTGCAAGGTTGAATTCCTTTTGGATGATGGGGAGGGCCACGGAAATGGACCCGCGGTCGATGTAGTTCACGGCGACAAGCACCAGAAGGAGCAGGAACAGCTTCCAGCGGACGGTGGTGCGCCGTTGCACGCCGTCTTTGCCGGGGTTGCCGGGTTTACCGCCGGCCGGGGCTTCTGTGGTGCCTTGAGCCTCGGTGGTCGCTGTTTCGGTATTGGGGATAGACACAGCTTCTCCTTTACAGGGAAGTTTACGGACAGGGAACGAGCTTGGTGATGTGGACGAGCGGCCGCGGATTGGGCGGCGGAAAACTGTGAGCGGGGCCTCTAGCGGCGGTTCCGGAAGCGCCAGGCGCTGTTTTGGGATCCCTATTTGGGATCCCAAAATCAAAGATAGAAGTGACCCGGCACACTGTCAAGGGTTTCGGCGAACTTGAGCCGTATGCCGGCTAAATACCGATTGTGACTGCCGCCAGCGGCTATAGCCCCGCCGGCGCCGGACCCGGATCGGACCCCGCTGCGGATGCGGCAGGTACGTGGGCCAGGATCTCGGCGAGCTCCGCGAGCCTGTGCGCGCGGGCGGATTCGGCGGGCGTGAACGGTTCGCCGGGGCGGTAGAAGGTGATGGGCCCGTGCCAGGCGGTGGGGATCTTCAGGAGGGTGCCGGCGTCGTTCGTTTCTCCCGGAATCCGGGCGGTTTCCGACTCCGGATCAAGTATCCGTGCGGACAGCAGCTCCGCCACAGCCAGCGGAAGCTCACCGGGAGCCGCCGCGATGCGCGCCGCCAGGCTCAGCGCTTTGGTCTGGCCGTCAGCCATCGCCAGGGCGGTGGTCGGCCACACCTGCGGCTGCCTGCCGCCGCCGTCCTCCAGGGCGTCAAGCAGCTGGCGCTCGCTGAGTTCACCGGGGGCGGACAGCACAAACTCATCCATGACGCCTCCGCGCACCGGGTGGACGTGGATGCTCAGGATGTTGGTGTCCAGCAACGCGAGCGACCGTGTGATCTTTTTCAGGGAACCCGGCTGGTCCCGCAGGATGGTGCGTGCCCGCCACAGGGAGGGCGCGGTGCCGAGCCGCCGCCGGTGCCGCAGCGCCGGGGCGTGGAGCCAGCGGCGCAGGATCCGTGCCGCGGACGGCTCCGCCACCCAGATCACCAGGACGGTGGCCGTGAGCGTCAGGACCAGGACCTTGGCCACGTAGGGCAGGTGCGTCTGCACCACCAGGGCATGCACCAGCAGTTCGATGGGAAGCATCACGGCAACATTGGCCACCGTGAGGCGGGTCTTGGGCGGCTCGGGCATCTGCCCGCAGACTTCGCAGCTCAAGTCAGCCGTGGCAGGGACCGGTGCTTTAGGCTTCATGCTTGCATCCTGCCGTGCTGCTGTTACGGACTCATTGCCCCCGCGTTCCGAACTCGGGAACGATGTGCCGGGCGGCGGCGCTGCCGGTTAATTTGCGCATCTGGTCAGGCATATCGGCCGAATCTACACTGAAGGGACCATCGTGCGGAGCTTCCGTACAACGGCCAGCTCGCACGGAAAATCAGCCAACTCCGGAGAGCATCATGCGCCTCAGTACAAAAAATCCAGGTTCCGCACGCCGTCGTGCCGCCGCCGGACTGGTGGCCCTCGCGGCTCTTCTCGTCCCGGCTCCCATCGCGTCGGCCGGCGAGGACAATTCAAAGGACCGGCTCCCGGTCATCGTCCTTCCCGGCGCCAAGGGCGCGGAGGGCATCACCGCCGGCGAAGGCAACACGTTCTACGCGGGGGACCTCGCCACGGGAGACATCTTCCGCGGTGACATCCGCAAGGGAACCGCCAAGAAGTTCATCGACGTCCCTGACGGCCGGGTAGCCGTCGGCATGAAGGCTGACAACGAGAACGACCTCCTCTTCGTGGCCGGGGGCGCGTCCGGCAAGGCCTACGTGTATGACACGGATGACCGCAAGACCGTCAAGACGATCCAGCTGACCAGGAAGGCAGCCTTCATCAACGACGTCGCACTCACAGACCACGGCGCCTGGTTCACCAACTCGCGGCAGGCCGAGCTCTACTTCGTGCCCGTAGGCGACCACGGCGGCCTCGGCACGGTCCGGACGCTGAAACTGACGGGGCCCGCAGCCGACACGGCCGATCAGTTCAACCTGAACGGCATCGCCAGCGCGCGGAATGACCGCACCTTGGTGGTGGCCCACTCCGGCAACCAGGCCCTGTACACCGTCAACCCCAGGACCGGAGCGAGCGCCCAGATCAAGGGCCTGACCCTGCCGAATGTCGACGGCATCGTGGTGAAGGGCAGCACCATCTGGGCCGTCCAGAACTTCCTCAACCAGATCAGCCGCGCCTCCGTCGATTTCCGCGCTCTTTCCGGAACCGTCAAGGAAGTCATCAAGAACAAGAACTTCAACATTCCGACGACGGCAGCCCTGTTTGGGGATAAGCTCGCCGCCGTGAACGCCAAGTTCATGGTCCCGAACGCGAAGACGTTCGAAGTGGTGGTGGTCAAGGCCCGCAGCTAGCTGCGCCGCCTTCGTCACCCGCCCGTTCATCGCACGACCGACCCGGGGCGGGGCCGCTCGTGCGGTCGAGGGCCGCTAGGCAGGCTTCCGTGGCAAACGCCGCGGTAGCCTGCCTTTGCCGTTCCGGGAAGTCGCTGCAAAGTAAACTGGCAACCGGACGCCAGCGCCGTCGTCGTCAGTTCCTTACCGCTACGAAAGGCGCCCATCCACTGTGAAGCTGCTGGCCGAGATGTTCACCCTTGCCCCGGCAAACAAGGACCATCACGTCGCCCTCCGCTGCGCAGTCGGAGTCTTCGTTCCGCTGATCACCCTGGTGCTGCTGGACCGCCTGGATCTGGCGATCTTCGCCACATTCGGCGCGTTCACCGGGATCTACGGCCGCGGCGAGCTCCACCGGAAACGCTTCTTCATCCAGGCGCGGGCCGGCTCGCTCATGCTCGTGGTGATGCTCGCAGCCAGCCTGTTCGCGCGGACCAGTGACGCTCTGGAACTCCCGGCAACGGCGAGCACCTGGCTGCTGGTCCTGGCCACCACGCTGGTGGCCGGTGCCTGTTCCCTGGTCATTGCCTGGTGGCGTCACCGGCCTGCCGGTTCCCTCTTCCACATCTTCGCGTTTGCCGCCATCGCCTCCATTCCCGGCCAGCCGCCGCTGTGGCAGTGCATGCTGGCGGCCGTCCTCACCACCGTGTTCTGCCTGCTGGTGGGGCTGTCCTCCCGCCTGCTGCGCAGCCGCCGGACGCCTTGGGAAATGCCCGCACCTGCCCGGCTCACACCCGATGAGAAGCGTGCGGCGCGACTGGAAGCCGTGGGTTATTTCGCAGCGGCAGGGCTCGCCGGCACCCTCGCGACCATCGTTGGGCAGTGGCTGGGCTTCGGCCACAATTACTGGGCCATGGTGGCCGCTGTGGTTCCCCTGGTGGGCCGGACGAC
Organism: Arthrobacter sp. Soil_N43; assembly: GCF_057655195.1. Taxonomy (NCBI): domain Bacteria; kingdom Bacillati; phylum Actinomycetota; class Actinomycetes; order Micrococcales; family Micrococcaceae; genus Arthrobacter; species Arthrobacter sp. Soil_N43. The sequence goes on along the minus strand of NZ_JBDGML010000108.1, from coordinate 70,684 downwards.
GCGCCACCGCATCGCCCGTGGAGTCCAGCGAATCATCGGCACCGTGCTGGGCCTGATACTGCTCGCGGGGATCCTGCTGCTGCATCCCGTGCCGTGGCAGACGGTCCTGGTGATCGCCATCTGCCAGTTCGGCGCCGAGCTGTTCATTGCCCGCAACTACGTCGTGGCCCAGGTCTTCGTGACGCCGCTCGCGCTGGTCTCGACGCTGCTGGTTGCTCCGGCCAGCCCCGACCTGCTGCTGCGCGACCGGATCGTGGAAACAGTGATCGGCGCCGCCGTCGGGATCGCCGTGGTGCTCGCGCCGGCAGCCTGGGCACGGTCGCGGTCCCGGTCCGCTCCCGCATAACCGGCCTGTGCCCCCACAACCGGCCTGGGCCCGGTCGTGGGGTGTCAGGAACGCCCGACGGCGGGCGCCTGGCCCGGTGCCGGGGCGATCGCATGGGGAACAGTCACCAGGGCAACGACCGCAAGGAGCGCCGCGGCGCCGAAGACGTAGAACCCCCACGGGTAGGCGATTCCGGCCGCCACGAGCGTTCCGGTCACGGCCGGGCCCACGATGGCGCCCATGCGTCCGACGCCCGCCGCGAAGCCGAGGGCCGTCCCGCGGAGCCGGGGCGGGAAGAGCTGGCTGACCCAGGCATAGACCAGGACCTGCGAACTGAAGACGAAGACGCCGGTAACGAAGACGGCGGCATTGAGCAGGAACTCGTTCTGGATCTTGACGCTGAGAACGGCGAGGAAGACGGCGGACAGGCCGAACCACAGGAGCACGATCTTCTTGGTGCCGTGCTTGTCGGCCAGTATGCCGGCCACGATCAGCCCCACCACGGCGCCGACGTTCAACACCAGCAGCAGGACCAGGCCGGTGCTCACGGTGTACCCTGCGGAGGCCATGAGCTGCGGCAGCCAGGTGTTCAGGCCGTACACGAGCAGGAGCCCCATGAATGACGCCACGGCGATGCCCAGCGCCACCAGCGGATAGGGCTTCTTGGTGAGATCGCGGAAGCTGGCGCGGTCCCCGGGCTCACCGGCTGGCAGCAGGGACGCCGGCGCGGCCTCGGGTTCGGCCGCCGGGACGGCGATGGGCCGGTGGGCCCGGATGACCGCGTGTTCCTGGGTGGCCGGGGCGGCTGCGCCCAGGGGCTCATGGCCGTGTTCCGCGTGGATCGGGGGCAGGGTCTCAGGAAGCCGGAACCAGAGGAAGGGCACCAGCACGAATCCGGCCACGCCGCCCACCACGAACATGATCCGCCAGTCCGGCACCACCAGGATGGCGAGGAACGCGGTGGCCACGGCGCCCACGTGGTAGCCGGTCATGGTCCGCGTGGTGGACTTCCCGGCGGTGCCGGCCGGGGCGTAGTCGTTCATGTACGCCAGGGCCGCCGGAAGGCAGGCCCCGAGACCCACGCCCGCGAGGAGGCGGAAGATGCCGAACATGGCAACGTTCGGGGCGAACACCACGGCGATGGTGAACAGGGAAAACCAGGCGACGCATCCCACCAGCAGGCGGCGGCGTCCGAACCGGTCGGAGAGGGGCGCGATGAACAAGGCTCCGATGCCCACGCCCACCAGGGAGATGGTGGCTGCGTAGGTGGCCCCCACGGCGTCGAATCCCAGGTCCTGGGTCTTGATCAAGGTGGGAATGACGGTGCCGAGCACCACCAGATCGAATCCGTCCAGCACCATGGCGAGCCAGCAAAGCCATACGGGCCACTGGGAACGGCGGGCGACTGAGAGCGTTGACATGGGAACCTCGTTGTTCGGGTTGACACCGCGGCGGTGGAGGCAGCAGCGGCGGCTGACATGAGAGTTGTATCACCCGGGGGTGTAATCTGGGACAACTCAAACCATTGAATGGAAGCGAAGGGTCGTGGCCAATTCAGTCTCCGGCGACTCGGTGGTGGACCGGGTGGTGCGTGTCATTGCAGCCTTTCCGGAAGGCGTGAGTGTCCTCCAGCTCTCGGAGCTGGCAGACCGCGCACAGCTGCCGCTCACCACGGCGCACCGGCTGGTCCGCCAGCTGGCCCAGCACGGGCTTCTTGAAACCAGTGCCGGAGGATCTGTGCGGCTGGGGCTGCGTCTGTGGGAGCTCGTCAACCGCAATTCGCCCACGCTGGCACTCCGGCAGGCTGCGATGCCCTTCATGGAGGACATCCAGCACGTGCTCAACCAGAACGTGAACCTGGCGGTTTTGGACGGCTGGGAGGCGCTCTTCGTGGAGCGGCTTTCCCGGCGGGGTTCCGTGGCGAACCGTGCCCAGATCGCCGGCCGGCTGGCGGTGCATGTCTCCTCAGCGGGGCTGGCCCTGATGTCGTTCCAGCCGCGGTCCGTGCAGGCTGAGTACCTTGAGCAATTCTCGGATCCGGCCGGCAAGGTGTCGCCGGAGGATCTCCGAGCCTTGCTGAGCGAAGCTGCGCATCAGGGGTACGCACAGCTGGCCGGCGTGATCGACCCCGACACCTGGGGGATTGCTGTCCCGGTGCTCGACGGCAAGAAGCGCGCTGTGGCGGCGCTCGGCGTCGTCGTCCCCCTGCAGGAGGTGCGCCTGCAGGCGCTGGTGCCCGCTCTGCAGACGGCAGCCAGGGGGATTGCGCGGCGCCTGGGCGACTCCAGTACGTCCGCGTGATTCCGTTCATCGGAATCGCTATAACGCTCCCCACATGTCCCGGCGCACACTGTTAGGCAGAAGCACGCCGGCCCCAGTACTCACGCCGAGGGCCCCGCAACGAAGCGAGGAACATCGTGGCAGCACGCAAAAGCATCAAAACCCAAGTCGCCATCATGGGCGCCGGTCCGGCCGGACTCATGCTGTCCCACCTGCTGGCGAAGGCCGGTATTGAATCGACCGTGATTGAAATCCGCAGCCGCCGGGAGATCTCCGAGACCGTCCGTGCAGGCATCCTGGAGCACGGAACCGTCAACATGCTCGTGGACAGCGGCGTCTCCGACCGGGTCCTGCGCGAAGGGGACCGGCACGACGGCATCGAACTGCGCTTCAACGGAGAAAGCCACCGCATCGACTTCAAGGACCTGGTGGGCGAGTCGGTCTGGCTCTACCCGCAGACCGACGTTTTCATGGACCTTGCCGCACGCCGTGCGGACGACGGCGGGGACGTCCGCTACAGCGTCACGGACACCACCGTTCACGATCTGGAAGGATCTCCGAAGGTCTGGTTCACGGACGCCGATGGGACGGAATACGAACTGCACGCTGATTTCATCGCCGGCGCCGACGGTTCACGCAGCCACTGTCGCTTCCAGATCCCGGAGGCACACCGCAAGTGGTACTTCCACGAATACCCGTTCGCCTGGTTCGGCATCCTCGCGGAGGCACCGCGCAGCTCTGATGAGCTCATTTACGCCAACTCGGACAACGGCTTCGCTCTGATCAGCCAGCGCACCGAAACCGTGCAGCGGATGTACTTCCAGTGTGACCCGAACGAGGACGTGAACAACTGGAGCGAGGAACGGATCTGGGACGCCTTCCGCAGCCGGGTCAACGGCAACGGCTTTGAGCTCAAGGAGGGCCCGGTCATCGACAAGATGGTCCTGAAATTCCGCAGCTTCGTGCATGCGCCCATGCGGCACGGGAAGCTGTTCCTGGCCGGAGACGCCGCACATACCGTCCCGCCCACCGGCGCCAAGGGCCTGAACCTGGCCATCCACGACGTCAAGGTGCTGTTTGAAGGCTTGGACAGCTATTACAAGAGCGGCTCTTCGGCGCTCCTGGAGTCGTACAGCGACCGCGCGCTGGACCGGGTGTGGAAGGCACAGCAGTTCTCCTACTGGATGACGTCCATGCTGCACACGCCGGCGGACGCCGATGACTTCTCCCGTGCACGCCAGCTCGGCGAGCTCAACTCCGTGGTGTCGTCCCGCCACGGCCGCGCATACCTGGCCGAGGCCTACACCGGCTGGCCCTCCGTCTAGGCTTCCGACAGCACGGGGTCCTTCTGGGCGGGGTTCTTCGATGACAGGTCCTCCGGTGCCGGGTCCTTTTGGGCGGGGGACGCGTCACGCTTGCGGGTTCTCCCGTACACCAGGTACATGGTCAGGCCGGTGATGACCATGAGCAGGACCGTGTAGACGAACGTGTTGGAGACGCCCTCCACGCCCTCGGCGCCGTCCGTGTTGGCCTTGATGACCAGGCCGAGGGGCTGGACCAGGGGATGGGCGAGGAAGATGGCGGTGTCGTAGTCATCCAGCAAGTTGTTGAAATTGAGGGCGGCGATGGCCGCGGCCGTTGGCAGCACCAGCGGGAGCAGGATCCGGCGGAAGATGTACAGCGTCCGCGCTCCCATGATGGCTCCGGCCTCCTCGAGGGAGGAGTTCACCGAGGCGAAGGACGCCTTCAGCATCCTCAGCGTGAAAGGGATTTTCACTGTGACGAACGCGACCAGGAGGATGACCGTGGTGCCGGTCAGGACGGCACCGCCCACGAGCGGATTCGGGTGGTCGTAGCTGATGATCAGACCGAGGGCGAGCAGGGCCGAGGGCAGGATCCAGGGAATGTGGAGCAGGTATTCGAAGACGGCCGTTAGCCAGTTGCGGTGCTTCTGCAACAGGCGGGCGACGAACAGCAGGCCACCCACGGCGATCACAGCAGCCAGTGCGCTGTACACGATGCTGATGACGAACGGGCGCAGCCCCGAGGGCTGGGTCAGCACCCGGACGTAGTTGTCCAGGGTCAGGCTGTCGAAGGAGATCTGCCCAGTCTGGATGGCTGCGCTGTCCGCGAAGGAGTAAATCACGATGAGCGCCACCGGCAGCGTGTAGATGGCGAACAGAAGGTACGCCGCCACGTGCACGATGGCGTTGCCCACAGGATGGGTGATTTTCTGCTTCTCCAGGGCCGAGGAAACCTTCGACACTGAAAAGTAGGTGCCACCCCTCTCCATGCGGGTCATGACGGCCAGCATCAGGATGGTGGCCACGCCGAGGATGACCGCCAGCAGGGCGGCCAGGTCACGGGACGTGGGGCTGTTCGTGAAGGTGAGGATCATCGGTGTGATGGTCTGGAACTCCCGGCCGCCGAGGACCTGCGGTGCGCTGAGCGCGCCGAGTCCCGTCAGGAAAGAGAGGATGGTGACGGCGAACAACGTGGGCTTGAGCATCGGCAGGACGATCCGCCGGAGGATGGTCCACGTGGAGGCCCCCATGTTCTTTGCGGCTTCGATCGTCTGGTGGTCCACGCCCTTGAGCGCGTTCGCCACGAACAGCATGTGGTTGGTGGTGGTGGCAAAGGTCATGACCACCAGAACCGCCAAAAACCCGGAGAACCAGTTGCGGTCCATGCCGGGGAAGAGGTTGCCCAAGAGGGCGGTGACGATGCCTTTGTCCCCGTAGATGAACTTATAGCCGGCCGCGAGGACGATGCCGCCATAGATAAAGGTGGTGGCATACCCCAGGAACAGAATCCGGGCGCCACGGATCCTGAAGTAGTGCGTGACCAGCACGATGAAGATCCCGACGACGTTCACAGTCACGGAGAGCGCCGCCGCCAGCAGGAAGCTGTTGCCGAGGGATTTCATGGCGCGTTCTGAGGAGAGGAGTTTCTCCGCGGCGCGTCCGGAGAAGCGTCCGTCGGGAAAGAACGTTTGGATCAGGACGTTGGCGTTGGGCCAGACGAGGAAGGCAGCGATGAACCACGTCAGAACCACGCCCACGAACAGCACGAACGGCGACCTGACCATGCTGCGGACTGGCGTGGCCTTCATGGCCGCGAGGCTGCCAGGGCCAGGTTGCCCACGGCTTCCCCGGTCTGCGGGTCATACTGCAGCACGTGGACGGGCCGGACATAGACCGTGGCTGCGCCGCCCGGCTCGGGATGCACCCCGCCGTCCTCCCTGACGAGCAGACGCACGTCCGAGCCGTGGCAGCGCACGGTGTACCGGCTGTGCAGGCCGTGATAGCTCCGCGACACCACCACGCCCTGCACCGGAACGGCGTCGGAGTTTCCGGCCGGCTGGGTCAGCGACGCCTTTTCCACCCTGAGGTAGGAGTTGGCGCCGGGGTCGAGGATGCCGCCCGAGTGTCGGTTCAGTTCGGCAATGAAGTCGCTGGTGAGAACCGAACTGTCGCCGATGAACGTGCAGACGAATTCCGTGGCCGAGGCATCGTAGATCGACTGGGGTGTGCCCACCTGCTCCACCACCCCCTTGTTGAAGACGGCGATCCGGTCGCTCATTGCCAGTGCTTCGTCCTGGTCGTGCGTTACATAGACGGTGGTGATGCCAAACTCGCTTTGGAGTTCCTTGAGCTGCTGGCGCAGCTGGTGGCGGAGCTTGGCATCCAGGTTGGACAGCGGCTCGTCGAGGAGCAGGATCTTCGGCTGGAGGACCAGGGCGCGGGCCACGGCTACCCTCTGCTGCTGGCCGCCCGAGAGCTCAGCCACGTTCTTGCGCAGCTGGCTGGCCGACAGGTCGACGCGCTCGGCGATTTCGCGCACCATGCGGTCACTCTCAGCCGTTTTTTCCTTGCGGACGCGCAGGCCGAAGGCGATGTTTTCCCACACGGTCATGCTGGGGAACAGGGCGTAGTTCTGGAACACCATGCCCACCTGGCGTTTATCACTGGGAAGCCTTGTCACGGCCTTGCCATCGACGAACACTTCTCCGGCCGCGGGATCGATGAATCCGGCCAATGTGCGCAGGGCGGTTGTCTTGCCGCAGCCCGAGGGTCCGAGCAGAGTGAAAAACTCTCCCCGCTCCACCTCCAGGTTCAGTTGCGGGATCGCGGTGAAATCTCCGAAGGTAACTTCTATGTTCTCCAGGCGGATCATGGCTACTTCATGTACTCCAGCTCGATTTTCTCGACCCAGGCGCCGATATTCTCCTGGACGAATTTCCAGTCGATCTCCTGCTGCTTGAGAGAATTGCTGAATTCGACCACTTCCGGCTTTGCTTTTTCGGCGGCGGCTTTATTGGCCGGCATGGAGCTGAATTCCTGTGCCCATTCGCCTTGGACTTGAGCACTGCCGAACCAGTTGATGAATTTGAGGGCCTGGTCCTTTTTGTCCGTTCCCTTGACCAAGGCGACCTGTTCGACGGCGAACGGGACGCCCACCGAGGGTTTGGCCACGTCAACATTTACCTTGAATGACTTTTCGCGTTCCGGAATGATCGAGGACGGCATTTGTCCCATATCCACGTCTCCGGCCGCTATGCGTGCAAAAAGGTCCGTCTTCGCTACGGCGGGGTTTCCGTTCTGGAAATACTGTTCGATCTGGCGCCAGCCTTCGTCCGAAACCCCGAGATCGCCGGCGTCGTCCTTGTACCGAGTGAGGATGCCGGCGAAGACCAGCTGGGCGGTAGCGGTTCCGAGCCCCGTGACGCGCTCATAGCGGTTCTTGAATTCGTCCTTCGTCCATAGGTCGGTCCAGTCCTGGGGCGCCTTGTCCGCGGGGAACTTGTCCGAGTTATACCCGAGCAGGATGGCCTGCTTGACCAGTGGCCAGTACGCCTTGCTCTCACCGGGGTCGCCGAGTTCGGCGTCCACTTCGGCTGACCATGAGGGTGTGAACGCCTCGATGGCATCGGCAGCTTTGATTTGCTCGAAGTACATGTTGTTCAAACCGAAGGCGACGTCGGCAATAGGATTGTTTTTCTCGGCGATCAGCTTGTTCGTCGCGTCTGCCCCGCCTGCGCCAACGATTTCAATGGTGAAGCCGGCGGCGGCTGCCTTCTTTGTCAGCCATTCTCCGCGGCCTTCACCGTTCGAATTTGTATAGACGATCAGTGTTTCACTGGAGGACCCCGATGAGGTTCCGCCGGAGGCGCTTTCGGAGGCGGCCGGTGCCCCCGCGCCGCTGCCGCATCCGGCCAGGAACAGGACGCTGATGGCTGCAGCGGCAACAGTTTTCAATTTGTGCACGATGAGACTCATTTCTGAAATGAAACCAAGCGTTATCCGGTTAGCCTATAGCGGCAAGCGGCTGCTTGGGCGGATTATCCCTATCGATTTTATGAACATTTGCTAAACCGGCCCCGGCCCGCATGACCGGCTTTGGCCCCGGCCGGTTGTGCCGGCGAGGGCCGCCCAATCGGGAGCTGAACAGACGGGAGCTGAACAGACGGGCCGCCAACCGCCGTCGGGCTTAACATCGGTCCATGGAAGCGATCAACATCGTCGGCGGCGGCATTGCCGGCCTGGCACTCGCGGCGGGCCTCGACCCGGAGCGCTACGACGTGACCGTCCACGAGCAGCGGCCTGGCCTGCCGACGGTGGAAACTTCCCTCGCGATGTGGCCAGAGGCGCAGGGTGCGCTTGCCGTTCTCGGGATCCTCCCGGAGATCAAAGCAGTCGGCGCCACCTTCGGCGGGATGACCCTGCGGGATGCGGCGGGTGGCTCGTGGGCGTCACCGGAAGTCCGGGGCGTGGTGGGGGTGTCCCGGGCAGACCTCATCCGGCTCCTTGACGCCGCCGTGCCCCGGAGCGTGCGCCGGACGGAACGCAAAGTGGAAGACATCCCCGCCGCCGGACCGCTGGCCGCGGGCCTGGTGGTCGGCGCCGACGGTGTCCACAGCGTGGTCCGCCGCGCATTCTGGGGCCAGAAGGCCAATGCCAGGCTGACGCCGTACCTGGCATTGCGCGGCGTCCTTCCCGTGCCCGTTGTACCGGAGGCCGGCGGTGAGTACTGGGGGCGCGGGCAGCTGTTCGGGATCACCCCGGCATCCGGCGGCAGGACGTACTGGTATGCCTCCTTCCGCTCGGAGCTCGGTCCGGCAGGAGTCGAGACGGCCGAAGCGCTGGAGCGTGCACGGGAGCGGTACGACGGGGCTGCGGCGGCCGTCAGGAACGTGCTGGAGCAGGCTTCGCCGGAATCAACGCTCGCCCAGCGGATCTGGACCGCCCCGGAACTCGCCAGCTACGTGCGCCCAGGGGCGGTCCTCGTCGGCGACGCCGCGCACGGCATGACCCCCAATCTGGGCCGCGGGGCGTGCGAAGCACTCGTTGACGCCGCGGCACTGGCCGAACTGCTCAATGCCAGGCCGCTGGACGAGGCCCTCAAGCAATACAACCGGCAGAGGCTGCTCCGGACCCAGTTGCTGCGGGTGGCGTCCTCTGCCATGACGCGCCTCGCCCTCGCCGAGCGGGCACAGCCGCTGCGCGACCGGCTGATCCGGCTCGCGGCCCGGTAGCGAGGCTTGCCAGGCAGGAATCGGCACAACCGGCTCTGCCCCGCACAACCGGCCGTGCCCCGGGCCGCTTCAGCGGGGGAGGGCCGGTTCCGGCGTGAACGGCCGACGGCGGCGCGCTAGTTGCACTGCTAGTCCTGCGCGAGCGTTTCGGTGAGGTGGTGCGTGGGAATGCGGTCGCGGTCGTAAGTGATGTCCGTGTAGCCGTGCGGCTCGGGCTTGCCGTTGGGGCTGAGGTTCACGAACACGATCTCCTCGATGGTGAGGATGCTCTGGCGCGTGATCATGTTGCGGACCTCGGCCCGCATGGCCAGCGACGTGCGGCCGAACCGGGTGGCTGTCAGGCCCATTTCGATCAGGTCGCCCTGCACCGCCGAGCTGACGAAGTTGATCTCGGAGATGTACTTTGTGACGGCCCGGCCGTTGCCCAACTGGAGGATGGCATAGATTGCCGCTTCCTCGTCAATCCACTTCAGCAGGCTTCCACCGAACAGCGTGCCGTTGGCGTTGAGGTCCTCGGGACGGACCCACTTGCGGGTACGGAAAGTTATGTCTGCGGTTGCCATACTGCGAGATTAGCCGACGGCGGATGGGGCATTCCGAGTGTGACGGACGGCCCCGGCCCACAAGCACGGCCCTGGCCAGGGCCGCTCACGCGGGCAAGGGCCGGTTGTGGGAGCGGAGGGTTGTGCAAGCGCCGAGGGCGGCCCGCATCCCTAAGCCATGGCCGTGTGCGCCGCGCTGCGGGCGTTGATGGACTTGGCATAGCAGTAGGAGTGCTCGACGCCGATGTAGGGACCGAAATTGGGTACCTGGTCGAAGCCGGAGTTCTCGTAGAAGTTCCTGCCGTCGGGCTGGGCCGAGCCTGCCTCTGCGGTGACGCGCGTGATGCCCTGGGCGTAGGCTTCCGCCTCGAGCGCCGCGAGGATGGAGCTGGCCACCCCCGAGCCGCGGGTGTACGGGAGGACGTAGAGGCGCTTAATTTCGGCGGTGGAGGAATCCAGCAGCCGCAGCCCGCCACAACCTACGGGCTGGCCAGAACCCTTGTCGTAGGCCACCAGGAAGACCGCGGTGTCCACTTCGGAGGGCTTCGGACCTGGCTCGTGATCGGTGCAGCCAAAGCGTGCATCGAGCTCGGCCTGCTGGGCAGCCCGCAGGTCGGCACCCACCGGGTTGGACCAGCTGACTTTGCGGATGTTGAGCCTGGGATTGGTCTGCATCTCTGCCTCGATTCGCCGAAGGGTTATGCAAATCAACGGTAAAGGCGCGTGGTTACCGTCGTGTTTCCCGTGCGTAAGCGTCCAGAGAACATTGGGAGGGGCGGGCACAATCCACGCCAGCGGCGGGTAGGTCACCGCCGGACCAGCGTCCTCAGGAGCTTCAGAGCAACGGAGATCGAGGCTATGTCCACCTGCCCGGGCTTGGTGACTTCGGCAAACGTGTCCTTAATGCGCCCCAGCTGCTCCTGGTGTCCGCGCTCCCAAGCCACGATGCGTTCCACCACGTCGGTTCGTTCTGGGGAAGGCCCCGGGGTCATCTGCATGACGGAGATGGTCATGTCCGCCACCGCGGAGTAGACGTCGTCGCGCAGGGCCGCGCGCGCCAGGGTTTCCCATCGGCTCTGCCGTGGCAGGTCTGTGATGCGCAGGAGGAGGCTCGCCGCACCGATGCGCTGGAAGACCGCGTAGTACAGATCGGCGATGGCCGTGAGGGGTTCGTCCACTTCCTCGGACACGAGGGAGATGTCGAGCAGCCCGAAGCTTTCCAGCATGTCCGCGGCGCGTGTTCCCAGCTCATGCGGAAGCCCCACACTGTCCCAGTGAGCCAGCCGGTCCTGGACGCGGTCAAGGTCGGAACCGCGCAGGTAGTCCGAGGTTCTGGTCCGCAGCAACTCCAGCGTGGGCATGATCCTGCCGAGGGCCTCGGCTATGGGCTGGTCCCGATGGTCATGCGTGACGTACCAGCGGGTGGCCCGGTCCAGGACCCGGCGCATATGGATGGCCACTTGCGCCGCATGCTCACTCGGATATCCGGGCGGAAGCGCACTCAGCCGGTCCATTACCCAGGGCAGGTCAAAGGCCTCCCGTGCCACTACGAAGGCCCTGGCCACCGCTGCCGCTGTCGCCGTGGTTTCCTCGATTGCGCGGAAGGCGTACGTGATCCCGCCCAGGTTGATCATGTCGTTGGCTACCGCCATGCAGACAATCTGCCGGCGCAGCGGGTGCGTATCCAGTTCGGCATCAAAGCGCTCGGACAACTGGTGCGGAAAGTACCCGCGCAGGACCCGTTTGAACCACGGATCGTCCGCGAGGTCACTGGCGTTGAGTTCCGTAGCCAGTTCAACCTTTGCGTAGGCGGCGAGCACGGACAGCTCCGGCGCGGTCAGCCCCTTGCCAGACCGCAGCCGCTCGTGGAGTTGCTCCGTGCTGGGCAGCCCCTCCAGCTCGCGGTCCAGATCGGTGGCGTTTTCCAGCCAGTCCATGGTCCGTTCGAACCCCGGGCTCCACTCCATCACCAGGTGGCGGTCGTTGAGCAGCAGGACGTTCTGGTCCGTGTTGTTGGCGAGCACGAGCCGGGTCACTTCGCTGGCGAGCGACTGCAGGAAGGAGGTCCGTTCCGTGGCCGGCATCCGTCCGGCGGCGATCATCCGGTCGACGAAGATCTTGATGTTGACCTCGTGGTCGGAGCAGTCCACCCCCGCCGAGTTGTCGATCGCATCGGTGTTCAGCAGAACCCCGCCGAGCGCCGCCTCGATCCGGCCGCGCTGCGTAATGCCGAGGTTGCCCCCCTCGGCGACAACCCGCGCCCGGAGCTCATTGCCGTTGATCCGGATGGGGTCGTTCGCCTTGTCTCCCACCTCCGTGTTCCGCTCGAAGGAGGCTTTGACGTAGGTTCCGATGCCTCCGTTGTAGAGCAGGTCCACGGGCGCCCGCAGAATCGCCTGCATCAGTTCGTGGGGCGACAGAGACAGCAATCCCGGCTGCAGGCCCAAAGCTTCCCGCACCTGCTCCGTAATATCAATGGCCTTAGCCCGGCGGGAATGGACGCCGCCGCCCTCGCTGATGAGCGACGGATCGTAGTCGGCCCACGAGGAGCGCGGCAAGCCAAAGAGGCGCCTGCGCTCTTCGAAGGATGCCAGGGCGTCCGGGGCAGGGTCGAGGAAGATGTGGCGGTGGTCGAACGCCGCCACGAGCTTGATGTGCGGCGAAAGCAGCATTCCGTTTCCGAAGACGTCGCCGCTCATGTCGCCAATGCCGGCCACCGTGAAGTCTTCCCGCTGCGGGTCGGTGCCCAGATCGCGGAAGTGGTGTTTCACGGACTCCCAGGCGCCGCGCGCGGTGATTCCCATCTGTTTGTGGTCGTACCCCACGGAGCCGCCGGACGCGAACGCATCGCCCAGCCAGAAACCGTACTGCTGCGCCACAGCGTTCGCGGCATCGGAAAACGCGGCCGTGCCTTTGTCCGCCGCGACGACAAGGTAGTAGTCATCGCCGTCGTGCCGTACCACCCGGTCGGGAGGAACCACGGCTTCGCCCTGCGCCGAAGTGACGAGGTTGTCCGTGAGGTCCAGCAGCCCGCTGATGAAGATCCTGTAGCACTCCAGGCCTTCGGCCATCCAGGCCTCCCGGTCCGAGGCTGGGTCCGGTAGCCGCTTGGGATAGAACCCGCCCTTGGCTCCGGTGGGCACAATGACGGAGTTCTTCACGTTTTGCGCTTTCACCAGGCCCAGTACTTCGGTCCGGAAGTCCTCGCTGCGGTCCGACCAGCGGAGCCCGCCGCGGGCGAGCTGCCCGAAACGGAGGTGGACGCCTTCCACCCGTGGGGAATAGACCCAGATCTCGTACTTTGGCCGCGGATACGGGGCATTTGAGATGGCCGCAGGATTCACTTTGAAGCTCAGGTGCGGCCTTTCCTGGTAGAAGTTGGTGCGGAGTGTGGCTTCCACCAGGTTCATGAAGGTGCGCAGCAGCCTGTCGGCGTCGAGGACGGGCACCTCCTCTATTGCCGAGAGCAGCTCTGCCCGGGCCACGGCCATATCCCGGAAGCGGCCAGGCACGTCCAAACCCGGGTCAAACTTCGCCCGGAACAGCGCCAGGAGCGCACGAGTTGCCCGGACGTTGGCGAGCAGGGTGTCCGCGATGAAGCCGTAGGAGTTGGTGGTTCCCAGCTGCTGGAGGTACCTGGCATAACTCCGCAGGATGGAGGCCTCCCGCCAGCCCACGCCTTCCCTGATGACGAGCGCGTTGATCCGGTCGGACTCGACATCCCCCCGCATGGCAGCACCGAACGCGTCCGCCAGCAGGTGGCTGGTTGCCTCGGGATCCGCTCCTGCGGGATACATCACGCCCAGGTCGTACAGGTACAGCCTCCGGCCATTGCCCCGGAGGATGTCAAACGGCCGCTGGTCCAGCACTTCCAGTCCAAGGTGGTGCAGGAAGGGCAGAATCTGGGTAAGGCTGCGGGGCCTCGTCAGATACAAGCGGAGCCGGGCCTGCCCGTCAGGACGGTATATGCCTGACGGGGCATATACCGTCAGCAGGGGATCATCGTCGGACCGGCCGCCGTCGCCGTCAAGGTCGAAGATCTCGAAGGTGGTGATGTCCCGGACCGCAGCTTCTGCCTCGTAATCCGCCCGGTAACTCGGCGGGAATGCCTCAGCCCACTGCCGGGAGAGCCTGGCCGCCTCGTCCGCCGGAAAGCGGTCACGGAGCACTTCATCGAGCCCCTCGGTCCAGGACCGGGTGGCGGCGATCAGGCGCCGCTCCAGTTGGGAAGGGTCGACGGCGGCCGGGCCGGCGTCGGCCGCCGCGCCACCGGCGGCGCGGACCGCGGAGGATCCCCCCACCAGAACCCGGAAGAACACCCGGGCCATGGAAGACTCGGTCAGCCGAACCTCGAATTCGATCGAGGTTGCCTTGAACACCAGCCGGAGTTCTTGCTCCATGAGCAGCCGGACGGCGGTGCTGTACCGGCGGCGCGGAAAGAAGATCAACACGGACACGAACCGGCCAAAGCTGTCCAGTCGAAGGAAAAGGCGCGTGCGCCGCAGGGACTCGGCACGGAGGGCCTCGGCCGCGAAACTGGCGAGCTCATCCGGGTCCATGTGGAAAAGTTCCTCGCGCGGAATGGACTCCAGGATGGCCAGCAGCTCCTTGCACTGGTGGGACCTGGGCGAGAATCCAAGTGCTTGCGTCACGGCGCGGACCTTTTCGCGGATGACGGGAATCCGGCGGACGGACTGATGCTCCGCACCAGGGGTGAACAGCCCGACAAACCGTCTTTCCCCGGCCACTTCCCCCGCCGGGCCAAGCACCGCCAGGCGCACTTCGTCCAGGTACGACCGTCTGAGCACGGTTGACCGGACAGCGGACGTGGCCAACGTCAGCACTTTTTCCGCGGGGACGCGATCACCGGCGTCTGGCCCACTGTCGCTGTCCTCCGGGGACCGCCTCAGCAATCCCAGCGCCGACCCCCGGCCTTCGGTGAGTTGCTCCCGTCCGTCGACCCTCGCGATGTCGTAGTCGCGGCAGCCCAGGAAGACGAAGTTGCCGTCGGCGAGCCAGAGGAGCAGCTCGCGCACTTGGTCCACCGGTGGAACCGCACCGGTGGGAAAGCCGTCCAACGCGGCGACGGCGTCAGACACTCTGGCATCGATGGCACCGGCGTCCCCGGCGACAGTCCGCACATCTTCCAGGACGCGCTGCAGCCGTTCCCCGAGCCCGCTGGTGGCGCCCTCGTCCGCCATCCTGCCGATTTCCATCGCTGCCCAGATCTCGACGGTTCCGCGGCCGCCCGGCCCGTCGCCCGACTCCCTGGCGGATAGGTCGGTCAGGCCTTCTCTGGAGGGACCTGGACTGAGGCCCAGCAGCACGTGGGAATCAGGATCCCGCAGGACCCGAAAGGTTGGATGCACGAGCAAATGGATTGTTCCGTCCCCGCGGGTGAGCTCTGCTGTCACGGAATGAAGCAGGTAGGGCAGGTCCTCGGCAACCACTGCGACGATGCTGGCGTCCGGTTCATTCAGGATGCCCACGGCCGCCTGGCCGGGAGGCCGGTACATCCCCACCTCAAGATGATGCAGGGCCCTGGTGCGGAGGGTCTCGGCGCTGTAGCCCTGGAGGTCCTCAGCCGCTACGTGTGCGTAATAGTCTGCGAGGAAGTGCCGATCGGGCTCAAAAGAGCCGGTCCCGGAGGCGGATTCCGGGACCCCAGACATGCGTGACATGCCACTACGCCTCCACGGCGCGGCGCAGCTGCCGCCATCTGCGGCTGGTCATTCCGTCACCGCACCTGGTTTCATCATGGCCGCCGGCCGGAATCCCGTCCAGTGCCAAACAGCCCATCCGCCGGCAGGACGCTATCCGGCGGAACGGCCCATTGGATCCTCGGCGGTGGGATCGGCCAGGGCCAGGCCGCCCACCGGGCTGGCGTCCCAGTGGATGAGGGTCCACCCGCCGTCGGGGTCCCCTTCCAAGGCCACGATGCCGGTGTTTGCGAGCACATGCCTCGCCGCGAATTCCATGTCGATGTTGTCCGCCCGCAGGCCCGCCCAGACGCGGATGGCGGCGCCGTGGCTCACGACGGCGACGGCGCCCGCATCGTCAGCCGCGGCGGCCACCTTGGCGATGGCCGCGTCGTAGCGTTCAAAGAACGCGTGCCCGTCGGGTCCGGCGGGCATCCGGCGGTCGAAATCACCATCGCTCCAGGCGAAGACCGTGGTCATGTACCGCCGGTGCGCCTCGTGGTCAGTCAGCTTCTCCAGGGCGCCGGCCTCGATCTCGTGGATCCCGTCCAACACCTTCACGTCCAGCCCGAGCTCACGTCCGAGCGGCGCCGCGGTGACCTGGGTGCGCAGCAACGTTGACGCGTACAGGGCGCTGATTGGCTCATTCGCCAGCGCCCTTGGGAGCGCTTCCGCCTGGCGTTCTCCGAGCTCGGTCAGCCCGGGGCCGGGGTGGGCGGTGTCCAGCTGCCCCAGCACGTTCCCGGGGGTCTCCCCGTGGCGGATGAGCAGGAGCCTCATGGTTCTCGTTCCTTGTCGTCGTTGTGAAGTGGGGACACGCTGCAAAAGCGGGGGAAACGGAAGCGGCGCCGGACAGTGAAGCCCGGCACCGCCGTCGTTCTCTTATTTCAAATGATCCACCAGCTGGGCCGCGATGCCGGTGTACTTGCCCGGAGTCAGTGCCAGCAGCCGCGCTTCGGCTTCGGGAGAAAGGCCGAGGCTCTGCACGAATTCCTGCATCCGGGCGGCGTCAACGCGCTGCCCGCGGGTGAGGTCCTTAAGCCGCTCGTACGGGTTTTCCATGCCTTCGACGCCGGCGATCGCCTCGGCGCGCATGACCATCTGGATCGCCTCGCCCAGGACTTCCCAGTTGGTGTCCAGGTCTGCGGCGAGCACGCTTTCCGCGACGTCGAGCCGTTCCAGGCCCTTGGCCACGTTGGAGATGGCCAGCAGCGAGTGGCCAAACGCCACGCCGATGTTGCGCTGGCTGGAGGAATCCGTAAGGTCCCGCTGCCAGCGGGAGGTGACCAGCGTGGATCCCAGCACATCCAGGAGCCCGGACGAGATCTCCAGGTTGGCCTCGGCGTTTTCAAAGCGGATCGGGTTGACCTTGTGCGGCATCGTGGAGGAGCCCGTGGCACCTGCCACCGGGATCTGCGCGAAGTAGCCGATTGAGATGTAGCTCCAGATGTCCGTGCAGACGTTGTGCAGGATGCGGTTGAAGCGGGCGACGTCGGCGTACAGCTCGGCCTGCCAGTCGTGGCTCTCGATCTGGGTGGTCAGCGGGTTCCAGGTAAGGCCCAGGCCCTCGACGAATGACTTGGAGACGTGCTGCCAGTCGGCGCCCGGGACGGAGGCCACATGCGCGGCGTAGGTTCCGGTGGCGCCGTTGATCTTGCCGAGGTATTCGGTGTTGGCGATGCGGTCGAGCTGGCGGGTGAGGCGGTGCGCGATGACGGCAAGTTCCTTGCCCAGGGTGGTGGGCGTTGCAGGCTGTCCGTGCGTGCGGGACAGCATGGGCACGGCGCGGTTGTCCTCCGCCATCCTGCTGATCTGGGCCACCAGGGCACGTGCGGCCGGGAGCCACACGTCCTCCACAGCACCCTTCACGCCGAGCGCGTAGGAGAGGTTGTTGATGTCCTCGGAGGTGCAGCCGAAATGCACCATGGCGGTCAGGTTTTCGATGCCGATGGAGGGCAGGCGGCGGCCGATGTAGTACTCCACGGCCTTCACGTCGTGAACCGTGACGGCCTCGATTTCGGCCAGTTCAGCGACGGAGGCGGCGTCGAATTCGGTGACGATCGCGCGGAGCTGCTCCTGCTGGTCGGCCGTCAGCGGGCCAGCGCCGGGAAGGACGTTGTTGCTGGTCAGGTGGATGAGCCACTCCACCTCGACGGCGACGCGGTCGCGGTTGAGGGCCGCCTCGGACAGGTAGTCAACGAGGGGTGCGACGGCGGACTGGTATCGGCCGTCCAGCGGGCCGAGCGCAATCTGTTCCGGCGAGGCGGCGAGGGCCAGGCGTCCGGAGGGCGTACGGGTATCAGCTGTGGCGGCAGTTTCAGGCATGACCTGATTCTTTCATGAACTCCGGCGGCCGCTGAAGCACGCGGTTGCTTGTGACTTCTCCTCCCCAGCCTGCGTCCGGGGAGCCTATCCACATAGCCGACGGCGGCTGTTCCGGAGCAGGGCAGGGCGCCTTAGCGTTGTCGGCAGGACGGGAGAAAGCGGTGGGCGCCGGCAGCGCCGGCCGGAAGGACTGGGGGGAACAGCATGAGCGCCAGCTTTACCGCGGACGATGCATCGGCGTGCTCGTCGCGCCAGTTTGAGGTGCAGCTCCTGGCAGGGAGGGCGGAGGCCTGTGCGGAGCAGCTCGATGGTGTTCTGTTCCGGCTTTCGCAACTGCAGCTGTCTGACTGGCAGTCGCCCGCCGGAGCGGCCTACCGGATGAGCGTCGGGCTGCAGGCGGCCGCCCTGCGTCGGGCCAAGGAACGCATGGACCTGGCGGCGCACGCCATCCGAGGGCATGCCCGGAATGTTTCCGTCTCGTCCATGCGGACTGCGGCAGGGGGCTACTAATGGCCGAGGTGACGCCGTCGGGGAGCGGTGGCCCGCTGCGGCCTCTGGAAACGGCGCCGGGCGGCCACTTCTCCGTCCGGGGCGGGGTGGCCGGAATTGCTTTCCAGCTGGAGGAGCTGGCGGCAGGTGCGCGCGGGCTGGAAGGCCTGGCCCGGGACCTCGCCGCCGTGGAAGTGTCCGCCCACAGGATCTGGACGGAGCTGGTTCCGTACCAAAACGATCCGCCGTCAAGTGGGACTGAAGCGCTCACCGCCGTGGGGGAAGGGCGGCGTGCCGTTGCCACGGTGCGGGAGGAACTGCAGGACATTGGCAACCAGATACAGGCCTGCCGGCGGGAGTACGAGGAGGCCGAACAGCGGACCCTGTCCCACCTCCGCTTCGGCACGGACTCGCTGAGGCTGGTGCTGCCGCAGTTGGTGGATATGCACCTCGGCGGGTTCCCTACCCCGGACAACCCTGACCTTAGCCGGCTGCTGAACAGGGACAGCACAGAGGCGCTCGCAGGCCATTATCCGTTCATCATGGCCCTCGTGGGCGCAAATCCCGAGCGTGCACTCGAGGCGGCGAGCCTGGCGGTGACATCAGAGATGCAGGGGCCCGGCATCCCCATTGTTGTCCGCATGCTGGTTGACGGGCTGATGCCCCACCTCAAGCCCCGTGAGGTCAAGGCGATCGGAGGTCCCAGCTCGAGTGTCCTCCTTGATGCCTCCCCTGCCGGGCTCCTGTCCAGAGCACGGTCCGTGGATGAGGACGGCAAAGGCAAGATCGAAATCCTCAGGGCATCCGGCGGGGACCATGAGGCGTTCATCGTCATCGTTCCCGGCACGCAGCCCGGAGACGCGGGCGGTCCCAACCCGTTCGATGAGGCCGGAATCGTCGAAGCGCTCGGATACGGCTCTGAGCATACGAGTGCCGCCATCCGGGAAGCGCTGCAGCAGGCCGGGGCGGAGGCCGGCGCCCAGGTGGTGGCCGTTGGCTACAGCCAGGGCGGCATCCATGCCATGAACCTGAGCCAGGACAAGGCTTTCCTCGCCGAGTACGACCTCAAATACGTGCTCACGGCTGGATCCCCGGTGGGCGGCATCACCCCGGAACCGGGGATCAGCAGCCTGCACCTGGAACACCGGCAGGACTGGGTTCCGGGGAGTGAAGGGGCGGTCAACCCGGACACCAGGGACCGGGTCACCGTCACGCTCGAGAACCGCGTGCTGACGCCCTTGGGCGAGGCTCCGGGGCTCGGTCCCGGCCACAGGCTCACCAACTATGAAGCCGGCGCCCGGGCAGTTTCCGCGAGCAGCGACCCGTCCCTCGTGGCGTCAACGGACGTGCTGGCCGGGACCGTGGGTGCCGGGGGAGCAGCCATGGCCACGCGGTTCCAGCTGGTCCGCACTCCGAAGCCGCAACAGTACTTTGCCGGCCTCAGTCCCGGATTCGAAGCGGATATCCGGACTGTCGAAGGAAAGCCGGCGGCGGGCAAGGCTCCGGAAGGAAATGGCCGGCGGCGGTGAGGCCGTCCAGCAGGGCAGTGGCCCTACCGGTGGCGTGCCCCAGGGATCCTGTCGGCCACCAGGGAGACGATGGTGATGATGATGGCTGCCAGTACGGCGGTCCAGAAGAAAGAGTCAATCGTGAAGTCCACCGGTGTATAGCTGCTGATCCACGAGGTCAGGTACAGCATGGCAGCGTTGATGACGATCGTGAACAGACCCAGGGTGAGGATGGTGATGGGCAGCGAGAGGAAGCTGACGATCGGACGCACGAAGGCATTGACCAGCCCGAAAATCAGCCCGATGAACAGGTAGGCGAGGACGATGCCGGCCACATCGGTCCCCTGGCTGACGCCGGTATTCTCTACGGCCGCTTTGGCGGCCGAGGTGGTGATGTTTAGTCCGGGAAGAATCCAGCTGGCAATCCACAGCGCCAGACCATTGATGAGCACGCGGACGATGAAAGATCGCATGCGCCCATGCTGTCACATCTCGCGGGACACCGCGGAGCGCGGGCACAACCGCGGGAGGCGGGCGAAGTAGGCTAGTTGGCATGAGTTCATCAGAGACCATGGCGGGCGGTGTCAGGCCGCGACCGGTGGTTGACCGGCTGCCCCGCTACGCCGCAGGCAAGCCGCCCGTCGCCGTCGACGGCCTGGCCAGCTATAAGCTGTCGTCCAACGAGAACCCGCTCCCGCCGATTCCGGCCGTTGCCGAGGCCATCGCGGCGCAGACCGACTTTAACCGTTACCCGGATCCGCTGAGCACCAAGCTCCGGACCGCGCTCGCCGACTTCCTGGATGTGCCGGCTGAGGACATCGTCACGGGCGCGGGCAGCCTGGGGGCGCTCAACCAGATTCTGGCAGCCTTCGCCGGCCAGAACGACGACGGCAAAGCCGACGAAGTGATCTACGCATGGCGCTCCTTCGAGGCCTATCCCATCTGTGTTGGCTTGGCCGGTGCCGAGAGTGTGCGTATTCCCGTCACGCCGGACGGCCGCCACAATCTGGAGGCCATGGCGGCAGCCGTGACCATGCGCACCAAGGTCATTCTTCTCTGCACGCCGAACAACCCCACCGGTCCCATCCTGACGGCCGAGGAAACCGAACGGTTTATCAAGACCGTTCCTTCCGACGTGGTCGTGGTCATCGACGAGGCCTACCAGGAGTTCGTCCGGGCGGAAGACGCCGTCGACGGCATTCGAATGTACCGGAAATACCCCAACGTGGTGGCGCTCCGGACCTTCTCCAAGGCACACGGCCTCGCTGGGTTGCGCGTGGGCTACAGCATCTCCCAGCCGGAACTCACACAGCACCTTCGCGTAGCCGCCACACCCTTTGCGGTGTCCCAGATCGCGGAACAGGCCGCCGTGGTGTCCCTCCAGAATTTTGATCAGGTTGTAGAAAGGGTACAAAGCCTGGTGGATGAGCGGGACCGCGTGACGGCCGGTCTCCGTGACCTCGGCTGGTTCGTTCCAGAGGCGCAGGGGAACTTCGTCTGGCTGAACTTGGGCGAAGACAGCGCCGAGTTCGCACAGCTGGCGGGGGAGCGGGCGCTGTCCGTGCGTGCCTTCGGAAACGAGGGCGTCCGGGTCAGCATCGGCGAGGTGGAGGCCAACACGCGATTCCTCGACCTCTGTGCGGTCTATACAAAACCCCCGCGGGGTTCCTAGCGGTTAACGAATGCCCCGCGGTAGTTACGCCGGATAAAGTAAGGAACAGTAAGCCAGAAATATATGCCGCGGATGGAATGCATTCCGTATGCGGCATATATCCCAGCGACATTGCAACGCATCCGGATGCGGCAAGCAAGGAGACGGTATGGGCGCCACACATCTGCCCTCCACCGAGTTCGACGGAACAGACGTGGATGACCAGCTAGAGGCCGAGGCCGAGGCTGCCCTGGGCGAGCCGCCGGTCGAGATGGTCCAGCTGCTTGGCCCGGACGGCAAGCTCGGCACGGACGCCATGTTTTCGGAGTATGCCGATCGGCTCGATGCGGAAAAGCTGCGCGGCTTTTATGCCGATATGGCCGCGATCCGGCGGTTCGACCAGGAGGCCACTGCGCTCCAGCGCCAGGGCCAGCTGGCGCTCTGGGTTCCGCTGACCGGCCAGGAGGCTGCGCAGATTGGCTCCGGGCGGGCCAGCCAGCCCCAGGACTACATCTTCCCCACCTACCGTGAACACGGTGTTGCCCTCACCCGGAACGTTGACCTCGCCGAGCTCCTCCGGCAGTTCCGCGGCATCTCCAACGGCGGCTGGAACCCCAAGGACACCAACTTCCATCTGTACACACTGGTCCTCGCTGCCCAGACGCCGCACGCTGTCGGCTACGCCATGGGCATCCAGCGCGATCAGCGGCTCGCTGAGGCCAACGGCATGGCGGAGTCCGGAGCAGCCGAGCCGAAGGCTGCCGTCATGGTCTATTTCGGTGACGGCGCCAGCTCTGAGGGCGACGTCCACGAATCCATGGTGTTTGCCTCGTCCTACAAGGCGCCGGTGGTCTTCTTCTGCCAGAACAATCACTGGGCCATCTCCGTGCCGACTGCCGTGCAGACCCGCGTCCCGCTCTCAAACCGGGCCAAGGGCTACGGGTTCCCGGGCATCCGGGTGGACGGCAACGATGTCATCGCCGTGCATGCCGTCACTGAGTGGGCGCTGGAGCACGCCCGGCAGGGCAACGGCCCGGTGCTGATCGAGGCCTTCACCTACCGCGTAGGCGCCCACACCACCGCGGACGACCCCACGAAGTACCGGGCATCCTCCGAAGAGGCGATGTGGCGGGCCAAGGACCCGCTGGAGCGGCTGGAGAAGTACCTCCGCTCCGAGGACATGGCCGATGATGCCTTCTTCAAGCAGGTCGCGGCGGACGGTGACGAACTTGCCGCCTATATCCGCAAGTCCACCTACGATTCGGATACCCCGGACATCCGGACGGCCTTCGCCAACACGTACGTTGAGGCCCACCCGCTTGTGGCCGAGGAACTGGCCTGGTTCGAGGAGTACACCGCTGGTTTTGCCGGCGAGGACACCGCAGAAGGAGCTGGCCACTGATGACCACCATGACCATTGCCAAGGCCATCAACGAGGGCCTGCGCGCCACCCTCAGCAACAACCCCAAGACACTGCTGATGGGCGAGGACATCGGACCCCTCGGCGGCGTATACCGCGTGACGGACGGCCTGATCGGCGAGTTCGGAGCGGACCGCGTCGTGGACACGCCGCTGGCGGAATCCGGCATCGTCGGCACCGCCATCGGCCTGGCGCTGCGGGGCTACCTGCCGGTCTGTGAGATCCAGTTCGACGGTTTCGTGTTTCCCGGGTTCAACCAGATCACCACCCAGCTCGCCAAAATGCACTCGCGCAGCAACGGGAATCTGACCGTCCCCGTCGTGATCCGCATCCCGTACGGCGGCGGCATCGGTTCCATCGAGCACCACTCGGAATCGCCCGAGGCACTGTTCGCGCACACCGCCGGTCTCCGCATCATCACTCCGTCCAATCCGCACGATGCCTACTGGATGATCCAACAGGCCGTCGAATGCCAGGACCCCGTCATCGTCTTCGAACCCAAGCGCCGCTACTGGCTCAAGGGCGAGGTGGACACCGCGACGGCGGGACTGGCCGAGGACCCCTTCAAGGCCCACGTGGTCCGGGAGGGCAGCGATGCCACGGTTGTGGTCTACGGACCCCTCGTTCCGGTGGCACTCGCAGCGGCGAATGCCGCCGCAGAAGACGGGCGCAGCATCGAGGTCATCGACCTCCGCTCCATCTCGCCGATCGACTTCGACACCATCGAAGCCTCGGTAAAGAAGACCGGCCGGCTCATCGTCTCCCATGAGGCCCCCACCTTCGGCGGCATTGGAGGCGAAATCGCGGCCCGGATCGGTGAGCGGGCCTTCCATTCCCTCGAAGCCCCCGTCATTCGTGTGGGCGGCTTCCACATGCCCTACCCCGTGGCCAAGGTGGAAGAGGACTACCTTCCGGACATTGACCGCATCCTTGAGGCGCTGGACCGGGCTTTTAGCTACTGACGCTTCCCACTGACGTTTCCGCCTGCGGCCGCCTCCGGGCGCCGGCCAGCCTGAGCTTTCGAAACCCGAGGACCCCATGACGCTTAACAAGTTCAACCTTCCCGACGTGGGCGAAGGCCTGACCGAGGCCGAGATCGTCTCCTGGAAGGTCAAACCGGGCGACACGGTGGCCATCAACGATGTCCTCTGCGAGATCGAGACCGCCAAGTCGCTCGTGGAACTCCCCTCTCCGTTCGCCGGCACCGTCACGGAACTGCTGGTTCCCGAAGGCGTGACGGTCGACGTCGGAACGGCCATCATCAGTGTTTCCGACGCCGTTTCGGGGGACCCCACTCCGGCCGACGTTCCGCTGCCCGCCTTGCAGGAAAGCGAGCCAGAGCCTCTGTTGTACGGCAAACTGCACCAGCACCAGCACACAGGTCCAACGGCGTCCGACGGCGGAGCAGCGGCCGGGGGGCTGGCCGGCGGTCCGCTGGTGGGTTCCGGCCCGAAAGCCGACCCCGTCACACGCCGTCCGCGGAAGGCCTCCACGGCGGCGGGCGGTCAGGGCGAGGCCGGGGTGTCGGTAGGCTCAATCCCTGGTGGGGGCGAGGCCGGGGTGTCGGCAGGCTCAATCCCTGGTGGGGGCGAGGCCGGGATGCCGGCAGGCTCAATCACCGGTCAGGGCGGGCCCGGGGTTTCGGCTGCCTCAATCGGCGGCCTGGAGAAGCCCACGTTGGGCGGTGCCATCACCGGGCTGGTCAACAAAGTGCTGGCCAAGCCGCCGGTGCGCAAGATCGCCCGGGACCTGGGGATCGATCTGGCCGATGTGACTCCCACCGGCGCCCGTGGCGAGGTGACCCGCGAGGACCTGGTCAGCTACCAGGCCCAGCGTGACGCGGAGCTGGACAAGGCAGACACGTTCTGGGGCAAGTCGGACCGGCCCCAGGAGCAGCGGATCGAACGCATCCCGGTGAAGGGCGTCCGCAAGGCCACCGCCAAGGCGATGGTGGATTCCGCCTTCTCCGCGCCGCACGTCAGCATCTTCGTGGACGTTGACGCCAGCCGTACCATGGAGTTCGTCAAGCGGCTGAAGGCTTCGCGCGACTTCGAGGGCATCAGGGTCTCCCCGCTCCTGATCCTGGCCAAGGCTGTCATCTGGGCTGCGGCCCGGAACCCCAGCGTCAACGCCACCTGGGTGGACAACCCGGGCGGCGACTCTGCCGAGATCCAGGTCAAGCACTTCATGAACCTGGGCATTGCCGCGGCTACCCCGCGGGGTCTGATGGTTCCGAATATCAAGAATGCCCAGGATCTCTCCCTCAAGGAGCTGGCGCTGGCCCTGAACGATCTCGCCACGACGGCGCGGGCCGGCAAGACCCAGCCGGCCCAGATGCAGGGCGGCACTTTGACCATCACGAACATCGGCGCCCTGGGCATCGACACCGGCACCCCCATCATCAATCCGGGCGAGGTGGCCATCGTGGCATTCGGCACCATCAAGCAGAAACCCTGGGTGCTGGACGGCGAGGTCATTCCGCGCTGGATCACCACGCTCGGCGGGTCCTTCGACCACCGCGTCGTGGACGGCGACCTGTCCGCGCGCTTCATGGCCGACGTCGCCGCCATTCTCGAGGAGCCTGCCCTCCTGCTGGACTGACAGAGTCACGGCCAGCGGAGTGCCCGCCTCACGGCGTCAGTTCGCGGGATGACGGGGGGTCCGCGCGTGCCGCGAGAGCAAAGGAACACAGTCATCCGGAACCGGGCGGCGCTGTTCCTCTCGGCGGTCTTCCAGCCGCCGGTCACCGTGGCAGTGCTGCTGCTGCTCAGCCCGGTGATTGAACCTGGTTACCCGGGAACTGCCTGGTTCGGTGCCCTGGCCGTACTGTTTGTCTGCGTGCTGCCCTTCGCCGCCGTGTTGCTCCTGGTGCGGCTGGGCAAGATCACGGATCATCACGTCAGTGACAGCCGCCAGCGGGCGCCGGTGATGGCCATGGCCCTGCTCTCGCTGCTCGCGGGCCTGGGCCTGCTCACGGCGGTCGACGCCCCCGCCAGCGTGATTGTCATGGTTCTGGCGATCGTCGGGAGCGTGGTGGTGCTTGGCGCGATCAGCGTCGTCTGGAAAATCAGCGGGCACGCGGGAGCGGTCGCGCTGTCGACGGCCATCGCCGTCCTCATGCTGGGCGCGACGTGGATTCCGCTGATGCTGCTGATCCCCGCCGTCGGCTGGTCGCGCGTGGTGCTGCGCGCGCACACAGCGGCTCAGGTGGTGATGGGCGCGCTGGTCGGCGGGGGTGTCGCGGCTGGTTTGTGGCTGCTGCTGCGGGAAGCGATGGTCCGCGCCGGCTGAACGCCGCGGGTCTCGCGGGGCTGCCTAGTACGCCGGATACGTGGTCATCAGTTGCGCCAGCGCGGGATCGGCCGAGAGGCCGGCGAGGCTGATCGCGGCACCGATCATGGCAGCGGCGAGGCCCGCCACGCAGGCGGACACGGTGGCCAGGAACTTCCAGTCGTTCCGCAGCACGCTCTGCATGGTGTCGGGGAGCTGCAGGTTCGGGGAAATGAGGTTGGGCGCGCTGTCCACGGAACCGTCGTCCAGCAAGGCGATAACCCGTCCCGCGCTGCGGTCCAGCCGCATCGAGCAGATGTGGTTGCCGTGGCGGGCAAGGAGGATGTCGTGGCCGACGAGGTGGCGTCGCTGAAGCGTAAGCATTTTAGGATCCTGGCGCTGGTAGGTGCTGGTCTGTCCGCACCATCGGGGGCACCATCAATTTTACCTTTGGGCCACCCCCCAATCCCCGGAACACCGGGTGAGACTGCCCACCAGGAGGGGTGACGCCCGTCAAGTCCCCGGCTGTCGAGTGCCCTTACTGACCTTGCTGCCGGCGCACCATCTCGTTGATCCAGATGGGCGCGAACGGAGACGTGCAGTTCGGGGGCGTCGGATAGTCCTTGAGCACCTCCAGGCGCTCACCGATGCCGATTGCACGGGCGCGGTGCCCGGAGTGCTCGATCCCGATCTGGGCCAGGCAGTGGTTCATCGCCCACTGCAGACGGTCCGGGGCGTCCTTCATCTCCGCCTCGATGACATCAAGCAGTCCTGCAAGGTCGAGGCCCTCGGGCTTCTTCGCGACGCGTTCGGTGGTCAGCGCCCAGCCCGCACTGGCGACCACTGGATCCGGATCGGCGGACCAGGCCAGGCGCAGCGCCTCGGAGTGCGCGCTCTTCTTGACCACGTAGTTCACGAGCCAGTCGTGCACCTTGGGCGTGCGCGCCTCCCGCAGCATGGTGTCCAACTCGTCACGCTCGAACGACTTCGGTCGGCAGATCAGGATCGCCAGCAGTCTTGCCGCGGTGTCTGCCGTCTCCCAGAGCCGGCACGCGAGTTCCTGCTGGGTCTTGAGCCGCTTCGCGAGTGCGCGCAGCTTGCTCAGGTTCACGCCGTGATCGTCGCCGTGTTTATCGTTCACCGCGCGGGCCTTCGGGTCCTCGAGCTCGCCCAGCTCGGCCATCACCTCGCCCACCGTCGCCCCGGTCAGTGTTCCCTCAGTCAGTGTCGTCTCAGCCACGCCGGCCTCCAGTCCATCACGTGCGGGATTCGATACAGGCCTAGTCGGCGCCGTAGGTGTTGGCGATGTACACGTCGCAGGAGGCATTGTGGGCAACGCTGTTGGCGACGCTGCCCAGCACGCGCCCGAGGCCGTGCATGCGGCGGTTGCCCACCACGATCATCCGCGCGCTGGAGCGGTCGGCTTCTTTAATGAGGGCGTCGGCCGGCTTGCCGCGTGCCGCGGAATAGGTCACGGTGAGCCCCGCGACGGCGAGGCCCGCGGCAACATCCCGGGCCACTTTCTCCGCTTCACCGGCGTCTGAGACGATCCACTTGTCACTGCCGCTGCCGTACACCTCGGTCCGGTCCGTATCGAAAGCCGACACGACGTGCAGCGTTGCACCCAGCGCCACGGCGAGGTCCCGGGCCGCCTCCGCGGCCTTGCGTGCGGTTGCGCTGCCGTCCACGCCCACAACAATGATTCCGCTCATGATCCGCTCCTCTTTCGTTCGCCGCATCCGGGTGCGGGCTGCATCGTCGCATTCCGCACCTCCCCGTCCGGGGCCATCATCAGGCTACAGTGCCGCACTGACCGCAGCGCGGATCAGCTTCCCGCGTGCCCCGCAGCCCGCGCATCGATGGCTTCCTTCAGCACCGGAGCAAGCCGCCGCACACCCTCGGCGATGCTGTCCGGAGGTACGGCGCTGAAGGCCAGGCGCAGCTTATTGGACGGCTCATCCGAGGGACTGAAGGCCGCTCCCGGGATAAAGACGACGCCGGCGTCGATCGCCTTGCGCAGCAGAGGGTAGGTATCCACGCCGTCCGGAAGGGTTACCCACACGAAGAAGCCGCCCTCCGGCCGTGTCCACGTAAGCCCGTCCGGCATGTACTCCTCCAGTGCCGCCAGCATGGCGTGGCAGCGCTCCGCGTACAGCCCCCGGTACGTCTCGATCTGGCCCTTCCAGTCGTAGTCCCGGAGGTAGGCCGAGACCAGCATCTGGTTCAGCGTGGGCGGGCACAGCGTTACGGCCTCGGATGCCAGGTAGTAGCGGCGCTGCAGGTGGGCGGGGACGAGGGCCCAGCCGATGCGCAGTCCGGGGGCGAAGATCTTGGAAAACGACCCCATGTAGATGACATCGTCCGGGTTGGCAGCCCGCAGCGGTTCCAGTGGCTTGCCGTCAAAACGGAGAAGGCCGTAGGGGTTGTCCTCGAGCACCAGGATGTTGGCCCGGCGGCAGATGTCCACTATCCGCTGGCGCCGCTCCTGCGCCAGGGTGATGCCGGACGGATTGTTGAAGTTGGGGATCGTGTAGAGGAACTTGACGTTTTTCCCGGCACCCTGGAGCTCGGCGATCCTGGCCTCGAGAAGCTCAGGCACCAGGCCGTCGTCGTCCATGGCCGCCGCCTCAACCTGGACCTGGTACGCCTCGAAGGTGTTCAGGGCGCCCACGTAGGTGGGTTCCTCCACGAGGACGACGTCCCCGGGGTTGCAGAAAACCTTGGTGGCCACGTCCTGGGCCGACTGGGAGCCGGCGGTGATCACCACGTTCTCGGGCGTGGCGTCCAGGATGCCCTCGGCGGCCATGACCTCGCAGATCTGGGCGCGAAGCTCCGCCGTGCCCTGCCCGCCGCCGTACTGCAGGGCGGTCAGGCCCTGTTCGGCGATGATCCCCGCGGCGGTCTGGCCCAGCTTCTCCAGGGGGAGCGACTGGAGGTAGGGGCTGCCGCCGGCAAGGGAGACGAGCCCCGGGCGCAGCGAGATGTCGAAGACGTCGCGGACGGCCGATTGTTTGATGTTGGCGGCGCGCTCCGAGAAGAGTCCTTCGTGGCGGTGCGAGGACGTTGCCGCCCGTTCGATCGCGTCAATGGCTTCGGCGGGCAGGACGGCTGCAGCGGCGTCAAGTGTCTCGTGGGTCACAGTCCCTAGGATACAGCCAAGTGTTGCCAAGAAGGCAACAGTTGTTGACGGGGTGCAGGGATTTGGGCGGCAGGTCCTTTACGCGGGCATGCCGAGGGCATGGAATGGAGCCATGACCACGTCCCAGTCCTTTCGTGCCCAGTCGGACAAGGCCGCAGCCTTCCGAGAACTCCATGCGGAAGGACCGTCCCCGCTGGTGCTGGTGAATGTCTGGGATGCGGCGTCGGCAAGGCTTGTGGAGCAGGCCGGAGCGCACGCCCTGGCCACATCCAGCTCGGCCATCTCCTGGAGCCTGGGCTTTCCGGACGGCAACCACCTGCCGGTTGCCCTCGCCATGGCGGCGCTCGGCAGGATTGCGGCGGCGACGGACCTTCCGGTGACGGCCGACATCGAAACGGGGTACGCCAGCAGGGGCGGTGCCTTCGACGACGCCTTGCTGGAGCAGACCATCATGGCGGTGCTGGCGGCGGGGGCCGTGGGCGTGAACATCGAGGATTCCGGAGATGAGCCGCTGACCGACGTTGCGGAGCAGGCACGCAGAATCGGGACCGTCCGGAGGCTGGCGGAGGAGGCCGGGGTGCGGCTTTTCATCAACGCCCGGACGGACACCTACCTTTCGGGGCGGTTTCCGGAATCGGCCTTCGAGGAAACGCTGCTGCGGGTCCCGGCATATCTGGCCGCCGGGGCGGACGGCATCTTCGTGCCGGGCGTGACGGATCTGCATATCCTTCACGAGCTCTCCCGCCGGATTCCGGCACCGTTGAACGCACTCGCCGGAGTGGGTGCGCCCTCCGTCGGGGAACTGCACGACGCCGGTGTGCGGCGGATCAGTATCGGCGGCAATACGGCGAAGGCAGCCTATGCGACGGTGTCCAGGGTGGCTGCTGAAATCCTGGGCGACGGCAACTGGTCCAAGCTGGCCGGAGCCCGCAGCCACGCCGAGATGGACGCCCTCTTCACCCGGGCGCAGACACGCGAATGACGCGCGCGTGTTGAACCCAGCGGACCGCGCCTACCGCAGGCTCAGGACGTCTGCCAGCCTCACGCCGTCGACGTAGATCTCGGCACGGACGGCGCCGACCGCCGTCACGGCAGTGTGGGTGAGCTGGGCGTCAATCCGGGGGATGTCGCACACACCGCCGGGCTGAACCGCGCCGGTCAGGTTCACCACCACCGTCTCCCCGTCCAGGTATCCGGAAACATACTTCAGCGCGGATGATGCCAGGGCGTTGTACAGTCCGGCAGGCGTGCCACTCCCGGACAGCAGATGGCCCATGGCCGCCTGAAGCGGCTCGCGGATCGCGGGGTCGGCGTGGCGCACAGCGACGAGGCTGTCATTGCAGCCGAAGCGCACGCCGGAACTGCCGCCGTCGTCCACTGCCACGTAGTACACCGCCGTGCCGGCCACGATGCCCGACCCCCCGCCTGAGCCGCCAGCGGCACCCGTTCCAAAACCGGCTGCGGGTCCGGCTGCAGCCCCGCCGGTCCCCGTGCCCGCGGCCGAAGGAGCCGGAGCTCCGGCGACATCCTGCTCCGGCAGGGCCGGCCCGCCGGCGGTTCCGTCAACGGACTCCGACTCCGCAGGCGGTGCCGGCGGGGGAGGAGTCGCAGCTGCCTGGGGGACGGAATTCGTGCCGGAGTTGGGGTTGGACCCCGCGCCGGACCCGATGCCAGGCCCTGCGCCGGATGCCTGGACAAGTCCTTCACCCGCGGTCGCTGCAGGCGGCGTGGCAGCCCCGGCTCCCTCGGGCGGCGTCGGGGCGGGAACGGGCCGGGGGTCCGGGGCCGCCGGGCCCGGCGCGGCGGCAGGAGCCTTTTCGGCAGCGGTGCCGCCCGGGGACTCCGGCACGGACACGCAGGACCCCAGCCACAACGGAAGCAGCAGGCAGAACGCGGCGGCCGCCGTCGTCCGCACCCTGCCGCCCAGGCTGGTCTTCATGGCTGCTGCACCGTACTTCCCGCTCGCGCGTCCCGTATATCAACGGTAGTGCGGCGGAAGTCGGCGCGGAACGGAGTGCCGGTGTCAGTTCGGCCGCAGCTCAGTTACGGAATGGTTGCGCCGCGCGGCGCCGGCCGGCCCCCGGAACGCCAACGCCCCGGGCAACAGGGGGGAGTTGCCGGGGGCGTTCGGGGGGGTGGCGTGGGGTTAGGCTGCAGCCTCTGCCTTCTCGGCTGCGGCGAGGGCGCTGAAAATGCCCTTGATCTGCTCGACAACCTCGGCGTCGTCCTTCGGGTGGGTCTCGGCGAAGCGGACCATGGAGCCCGGGACGGCGAGCTTGACGTCCTCCAGGACGCGCGCGCCGGCGATGCCGACGGCCTTGCGGGCCTCGTCCTGGGCCCAGACGCCGCCGAACTGGCCGAAGGCGGTGCCGACGACGGCGGTGGGCTTGCCGGTCAGGGCGCCGGCGCCGTACGGGCGGGACAGCCAGTCAACAGCGTTCTTGAGTGACGCAGGCATGGTTCCGTTGTGCTCGGGGGTGACCAGGAGCAGGGCGTCGGCCTCATTTGCTGCGGCGCGGAGGGCTGCGGCGGCCGCGGGGACCTGGCCCTCGATGTCGATGTCCTCGTTGTAGAACGGGAGGTTGCCGAGGGTCTCGTAAATCACGATGTCGAGATCCGCGGGAGCGTTCAGCTGGATGGCCTCTGCCAGCTTGCGGTTGGTGGAATCGGCGCGAAGGCTGCCGACCAGGGTCAGTACGGTGCTCTTGGACATGTGAACTCCTTGTGTCAGGCCGCGGAACGGTCCGCCGGCTGCTGGTTGTGGAGGCGTGTGATGCCTTCATCGATACTAAACGGACTGCGGTCCGGATATTATTCCCCGGACTAGAATGTTTCTTGTGAGCCTCATCCCAATCCGCCCCGGATCGGCGTCCGGTCCCGGACCGGAACGCAGGGACGCCGCCCGGAACCGGGAACTGCTGCTGTGTGCTGCCCGGCAGCTGATTGAGGAATGTGGCGCGGACGGGCTCACCATGGACAAGCTGGCCGAACGGGCCGGAGTGGGCAAGGGAACGGTCTTCCGCCGCTTCGGAAGCCGGGCAGGGCTCATGATGACCCTGCTGAGCGACTCCGAGGCAGAGTTCCAGGGCCGCTTCATGTTCGGCCCCCCGCCGCTGGGTCCCGGGGCGCCTCCGCTGGAGCGGCTCATAGCTTTCGGTGCCGGGCGCATCGGCTATGTCCTGGAATACGGCGACCTCGCGCGGGCTGCCGACCATTCGGTGTACAACCGGTTCGAGGTCCCCGCCGCTGTGCTGTGGCACAGGCATATCGAGCATCTGCTCCGCGCCGCCGGGTTCGACGCGGATCCGTGGCTGATGGCCATGTCACTGAGCGCCACGCTGGATCCGGAGCGGCTGCTCCACGCCGTCCGGGTGCACGGTGTTTCCCCCGAGCGGCTCGAGGCGTCATGGCGCCAGCTGGTAACGCGCGTCGTGGGCTCTGCGGAGGGCGGGATCCCGGAGTAGCGTTGCCCCATGAGCACCGAATCCTCCTCCTCGCCCCTTTCCGCGCCAGGGAACCAGACGCCCGATGATCGCCGGGCAATCCGGACCGCAGTGGTGGGCTATGGCCTCTCCGGAAGCGTCTTTCACGCCCCGCTGATCGCTGCCGATCCGCGCTACTCGCTCGATGTCATCGCGACGTCGGATGCCGGCCGCCAGGCGGCCGCCGTCGGGCATTATCCGGATGTCAGGACAGTTCCCGACGGCGACACCGTCCTGGCGCTGGCCGCGGACCTTGACCTTGTGGTCCTGGGGACGCCGCCGGCGACGCATTACCCCCTGGCGAAGGCTGCGCTTGAGGCGGGCCTGGACGTCGTCGTGGACAAGCCGTTCGCAGTGACCAGCGCCGAGGGGGCCGAGCTGATCGGGCTGGCCGCCAGCCTGGGCAGGGTCCTCACGGTGTTCCAGAACCGGCGCTGGGACGGCGACTTCCTGACCGTCAAGGGGCTGCTGGAGGCTGGCGCTCTCGGACAGGTGACGCGCTTCGAGTCACGCTTCGAGCGCTGGTCCCCGGAAGTGTCCAAAGCCTGGAAAGCGGAGGCCACGGCGGCGACCGGAGGGGGCGTCCTGTTCGACCTGGGCACTCACCTGCTGGATCAGGCGCTGGAGCTCTTTGGGCCGGGCGAGGTGGTCCACGCGGAACTTGAGGCGCGGCGTCCCGGTGAAAAGGTGGATGATGACTGCTTCCTGGTGGTGCGCCACGGGTCGGGCGTGCTCAGCCACCTCTGGATGAACATGCTGTGCGCGCAGCAGGGTCCGCGCTACCGCGTGCTCGGGTCCGAGGGCGCCTTCACCAAGCACGGCGTGGATCCGCAGGAACCGTACATTGTGGCGGGCGGCAGCCCGCTGGACGAGGAGTACGGTGTGGAGGACGCCGAGTGGGCCGGGCAGCTGGGCCGCGACGGCCACCTTGACCGGGTGTCCACCGAACGCGGTGCCTACCC
Organism: Arthrobacter sp. Soil_N43; assembly: GCF_057655195.1. Taxonomy (NCBI): domain Bacteria; kingdom Bacillati; phylum Actinomycetota; class Actinomycetes; order Micrococcales; family Micrococcaceae; genus Arthrobacter; species Arthrobacter sp. Soil_N43. The sequence continues at coordinate 37,057 of NZ_JBDGML010000108.1, read as the reverse complement.
GGAGTTCTACCGCATACTCGCGGACAAGATTTCCGGCGGCGGGGCCGCTTCCGCACTGCCCCTCCCCGTCGATCCGGCGGGCCCGGTGGAAGTCCTCAAACTCATCGAGCAGGCCCGGACGCTCGCCTAAAAAGAAACCGCTGGTTGAGCTTGTCGAAACCAAGGTGCGGTTTCGACAAGCTCAACCAGCGGCGGTCTCGCCGGTGTTAGGCGGAGACCAGTTCGTGCCAGTCCGCTACGAGGGGCAGGTTGTGCGCTTCGGAGACGGAGTGGTGTGCCACGTGGCCTGCTGCGATGTTGAGGCCGGCGGCGAGGGCGGGGTCCTTTTCGAATGCGGCTTTGACGCCCAGGTTGGCCAGGGCCACACCGTAGCGCAGGGTGACGTTGGTCAGTGCGTACGTGGAGGTGTTCGGGACGGCGCCGGGCATGTTGGCCACGCAGTAGAAGATCGTGTTGTGGACCTTGTAGGTGGGTTCCTGGTGCGTGGTGGGGTGGGTGTCTTCGAAGCAGCCGCCCTGGTCCACGGCGATGTCGACGAGTACCGAGCCGGGCTTCATGCGGGCCACGAGTTCGTTGGTGACGAGCTTGGGGGCCTTGGCGCCCGGGATCAGCACGGATCCGATCACCAGGTCGGCGTCCACCACCGACTTTTCGATCTCGTACTTGTTGGACGCCACGGTCTTGAGGCGGCCCTGGTACTGGGCGTCGAGCTCGCGCAGGCGGTTGATGTTGATGTCCAGGATGGTGACGTCCGCGCCGAGGCCCAGGGCCATGGCGGCGGCGTTGGTGCCGGCCACGCCGGCGCCCAGGACCACGACCTTGGCGGGGCGGACTCCGGGAACTCCGCCGAGGAGCACGCCCTTGCCGCCGGCTGGAGCCATGAGGGAGGTGGCTCCGACCTGGACGGAGAGGCGGCCGGCGACCTCGGACATCGGGGCCAGCAGGGGCAGCGTGCGGCCTTCCTGGACGGTTTCGTAGGCGATCGCGGTGACGCCGGAGTTGATGAGCTCGCGGGTCAGTTCGGGCTCGGCGGCGAGGTGGAGGTAGGTGAAGAGGATCAGGCCCTTGCGGAAGCGGTGGTATTCCGCGGCGATGGGTTCCTTGACCTTCATGACCATGTCAGCGCGGGCCCAGACGTCATCGGCGTCGGCGACGATCTCGGCGCCGGCGATGGCGTACTCCTCGTCGGTGATGCCCGAGCCCAGGCCTGCGCCGCGCTCCACCAGGACCGTGTGGCCGTGGGTGCGGAACTCGTGAACGCCGGCGGCGGTGATGGCGACGCGGAATTCGTTGTTCTTGATCTCTTTGGGGATACCGATGATCATTTTTTGGGCTCCAGGTTCGGTGGCTGTGTGCGCCGGAAGGGGCGGGGGAGTTGTGCTTCCAGAATAGATCCGGCTGTGAGGCAGGCGACAGGACCGGGGCCAGCAGGGCATGACAGAAGCCGCATGATTCCGCGGTTTTTGGCAGCGTGAGCTAGACATTTGTCGAGGCTGGAAGCGTCAAGTGTCGCCTGCTGTCCGTTCGCCCGGAATGCCCTCCGGGACGTAGTCTTGCTGCATGCAGCAGGATGTGGAGCAGCTCGTGGAGCAGGTGGCGCAGAAGCTGGGCCGGGGGCTCTCGCTCGAGGACCTGGACGGACTCCTGCTCGCCTACAGCTCCAATCAGTCGCATGCCGACCGGGTCAGGGTGAACTTCCTGCTCAGCAAGCGCGTACCCGTGGACGTCAAGGCGTGGCAGCTCTCCCATGGGATCGCCACCGCGGTGCGGCCCGTCGTCGTTCCAGCCAACGAGGAACTGGGCATGCTGGGGCGTGTCTGCGTCCCGCTGATGGTGCGCGGCTTCCGCGTCGGCTACCTCTGGGTGCAGCAGGACCTCGAGGAGGAAAGCGCGACGGCGATTCTCGCCCAGCTGCCGGACGTCCGGGGCGAGCTTGAGCTGCTTTCCGGCCTGCTGCTGGACTCCAACACCGCCGAATCCGAATTCCGCCGCAGCCGCGAACGCGAGTTCCTGGCGGCCTGTGCGGGTGAGGCCAACGCGGTGGCTGCCGTGGCGGGCTGGAAGGAAGTGCAGGACCGCGGGCCGTGGCAGCTGGTCACGGTGCTCGATGCCGACGGCTGGGCGGCCGGCCCGGACCCCCTTGCATCGACGCTGATCCACCGGTCTGCGGCACTCCAGGCGACCATCGGCGTCGATGCCACCCTCTTCAGCGCCGGCACCGAAACGCACGCCGTGGTGCTGTTTCGGGAATCGACAGGCAGGGCCAGCCACGCCCAGGTGCTGGTGCACTACCAGCTGGAACTCGCCAAACGGTCGGGGCGCCCGGTTGACCGCATCATTCTCGGCATCAGCGAGGGCTTCACCCGCACCAAGGAGCTGGCCGAGGCGTACCGGCAGTCCCGGGTGGCGGCCCAGGCCGCCGCGGTGGACGCGCAACTGGGCGAACTCGTGGATTGCCGGGCCACGGGCGTCTACCAGCTGCTGGCCTCGGCCGACGGTGGCGCAGGCGTCTGGGGGGACGCCGGGTCGGTGAACTTCCGGGTCCTGGAAGACCATGACCGCAACGGCGAACTGCTGCCCGTCCTGGAGTTGCTTTACGACAACGACGGCTCGGTCCAGGACGTCGCCGAGAAACTGCACCTCCACCGCAGCAGCATCTACAACCGGCTGGGCCGGATCCGGCAGCTGCTGGGCGTGGATCCGCTGAAGGGCATGGTCCGGCTGGAGCTGCATGCCGCGCTTAAGGCCCGGCGGTGGGCCGGGCGGCCGCGGATCTAGCGGCGAACGTCAGGCGGCATTGCCTTCGCGGTGCGGACGGTGTTCACCGCTGGGCTGGTCCCCGCCGCGGCGTTCGGGCGGGCGCTGTTCGCCCACCAGCTGTTCACCGAGGGGCTGTTCGCTAAGGGGCTGTTCCCGGTTCCGGTGCCGGGCAATCCTGCTTTCCGTCCACATGGAAACGGCCACGTACACCACGCAGCTGGACGTGAAGATGGCCGTATTGTTCAGGTCCATGACCATTCCGAGGACAGCAGCAACACCCATGGCGGCGATACCCGCCACAATGTGCAACCCCCGGAATCTCAACACGAATAAAGAGTAACCCCGGTCCGCGCCGCATTCTCCTCTTTGGCGGGATCGTTGCTTGATCCTTACCCCGCCGTCATTGAGGGCAGGCGCCGTGTCATTTTCGTCCGGTGCCCGGCTCCGGTCCATCCTCCGCGGCATTGCCGGCGCGGTCGGCCGCCGCCTGCTTCTTCTTTTGCCCATCCAGCCAGGCCATGATCGCAGCCAGCCGGATCCGGCGGTGCGTGCCGCGGTACTCGACCGGGATTTCGCCCCGGTCCGTCATGTTCCGCAAGTACGTGTGCGAGATCCCTGCCAGCTCTGCCGCCTGCGAAGTGGTCAGCATTTCCTCCACGCTGCTCACCGTCACGGCCTCGCCGCGACTGAACCGGGCGAGCAGGTCGACGACGGCGTCCCGCGCCTGGGGAGGCAGCCGGTGGACCGTGCCGTCCACGAACACGGTGATGTCCGTGCCGCCGTCGAGCGCCTGCCGCAGCTTCTGCGCGTCTTCGGCGGGAAGTGCGCCCGCCACCCTGGGAGCTATCAATGCCATGGCAGAAGCCTAGCTGCTGCGCTGCGGCTTCCCCATGAGCGGCCCGGCGCCGCAGGACCGGCCCGGACCAAGGCCGGTCCTGCGGGGCACGGCCGCTCGTGCGGCGGGTATGCTCGGCGGATGAAACTTAGCGGCGGAGTGGATGTGGCGGCAAACGGCCTGACGGGCCGCGTGTACACCTCGGCGACGGCCCCGGGGCAGGGTGCCGGTGCGTCCGGCGAGGCCCGGCCTTCCGCTGCGCGGCAGCACACGGCAGCAGACCAGCAGGTTTTCGTGCTGCTGCACGGCATCGGGGTTTCGCACCGTTACTTTGCGCGGCTCCACCGTGAGCTGGCGAGCGGCAGGCAGGCGCGGGACGCCGTCGTCTATTCCTTTGATCTGCCCGGATTCGGCGGCACCCCGCGACCCGGCAGCCAGGTGTCGGTGGGCGAATATGCCGCCTTCGTCGCGGCTGTCCTCGCCGATGCCGGGGTCCGCTCCTGCGTGGTGGTGGGCCATTCCATGGGGGCGCAGTTCGCCGTGGAGCTCGCCCTTCAGCAGCCGGGGCTGGTCAGCCGGGTGGTGCTCATGGGCCCCGTGGTGGACCCTGCCCGGAGGAGCGCGGCGTGGCACTCGCTGGCTTTGACGAAGGACGCGCTGTTCAGCGAAAGTCCGGCCACCAACGTGGTGGTGTTCAGCGACTATTTCAAGACTGGGCTCCGCTGGTACCTGACGCAATTGCCCGTGATGTTGGGCTATCCGCTGGAGACGCGGGTCTGCGGCGTGGCCCAGCCTGTGCTGGTGCTCCGGGGCGGCAGGGACCCGATCGCCCGCCGCCCGTGGTGCGAGTTCCTCGTTTCCCAGGCGCAGCACGGCACCTTCGTGGACGTGCTGGGGCGCGGCCACGTAGTCCAGGACACCGCCCCTGAGGCCGTGGCCCAAGCCATTGTGCACTGGGCGAGCACGACGGCGGGCGACGTCACGGCCTAGGCAAAGCCGCCTCGGCGGCCGGGGCCGGCACCCGAATGTCCGGGCGCCGGCCTCCGCCGTCCTCAGAGGTGTAAAGCCTGATTACAGGCCGAGCTCCTCGAGGACGGGAAGCTTCTCCCGGACCCATGCCCGCGCCTCGGTGGCGCTGGGTGCGGAGAGGGCCAGCTTGGCCAGTTCCTGGGCTTCGGCGAGCGTGACGGTCTTGAGGACGGCGGCCACCGCGGCCAGGGAACGGGCCGTCATGGACAGGGTGTTCACTCCGAGCCCGGTGAGCACGACGGCGAGGGCGGGGTCGGCTGCTGCCTCACCACAGACGCCCACCGGCTTGTTGTGGCCCTCCGCGGCTGCGCCTTCGACCGTGAGTCCCACGAGGCGCAGCACGGCCGGCTGCCAGGGCGTGTTCAGGCCGGCGAGGGGGCCGAGCTGGCGGTCGGCGGCCATCGCGTACTGCGTCAGGTCGTTGGTGCCCAGGCTGGCGAAGCCAACCTCGCGGAGGATGGTGTCCGCGGTGAGGGCGGCGGACGGGACCTCCACCATCACGCCAGGCGTCTTGATGCCGGCGTCGGCGCACATCGAGGCGAACCGCGCAGCTTCCTCGGCGGTGGAAATCATCGGTGCCATGACCCAGACATCGGCCTCGGACTGCTTTTCGGCAAGGGCGATGGCCTCGAGCTGGCGGTCCAGCACGCCCGGCGTGGTGAAGTCAGTGCGGTAGCCCCGGACGCCGAGGGCGGGGTTGGGCTCGGTGGAATCTGTCAGGAAGGGAAGCGGCTTGTCGGCGCCCGCGTCCAGGGTCCGCAGGACCACCTTCTTGCCGGGGAAGGCATCGAAGACGCCCTTGTACGCGGCGGCCTGCTCTTCGACGCTAGGTTCGGTGTCGCGCTCCAGGAAGCAGAACTCCGTGCGGAACAGACCCACGCCCTGCGCCCCGAGCTTCGCTGCGGCTTCGGCGTCCTTGGCCCCGCCTACGTTGGCGAGGAGCGGGACCAGGTGGCCGTCCGCCGTCGCGCCTTCGCCGCTGAACTCGGCGAGGAGGGATGCCGTGGCCGCCCATGCCTCGGCCGCGGCGCGCAGCGACTCGTCCGGATTTGCGGTGATGGAGCCGGCGGCGCCGTCGACATAGACCTCGGTGCCGTCCGTCAGTTCGTCAACGCCCACGGCGGCCACTACTGCCGGCAGGCCGAGGGAGCGGGCGATGATGGCGGTGTGCGACTGCGGTCCGCCGCCAGCGGTCACCAGCGCGAGGACCTTATTCGGGTCCAGGGTTGCGGTGTCGGCCGGTGCCAGGTCTTCGGCCACGAGGATGAAGGGGGTCTCGGACGTGGGAATGCCGGGGGCAGGCACGCCCCGGAGTTCAGCCACGATGCGGGCGCGGACGTCCAGGATGTCGGTGGCACGCTCCGCCATGTAGCCGCCGAGGTTGTGCAGCATTTCGGCAACCGACGAGCCGGACTCCCAGATGGCACGCTGGGCCGAGGTGCCGCGGGCGACGAGCTTGGCCGCGCCCTTGATCAGCATGGTGTCCTTGGCCATGAGCGCCGTCGCTTCCAGGACGGCCTTGCCATCGCCGGTGGCGTGGTCGGCGCGGGCCTTCAGTTCATCGTGGACGGCGGTGGCCGCCGCCTTGAGTGCCGCCGTCGCCTCCTCCGCGGTGGTGCCTGCCGGCAGCTGCTCGCCTGCCGGGGGTTCGCTGATGGGCTTGGGCATTTGGCGGATGGTGCCGATGATGCGGCCTGGGCTGACGCCAACTCCTGGGAAGTTCTGCACTGAAGGTCCTCGTTCTCTGCCGGTAGCCAGGCCCGCCGGTCTCTGCCCGGATGGATCCGGGCCGGTCGGAACAGCTGCGTCCGACGGTGTTTTGCGGTGCCTGAAAAAATTGTATGTGATGCAGTTCATATAGCGTTGCTATAGGTGATAGGGTAGCGGTTATGAGTTTCGATGGCCAGTTGCCGCCCAAAATGAGGCTGCTGCGTGCGGCAGCCGAATTGCTGGCCAACTCCGCGGGGGCACCCGTCTCCACCCGTCAGATCACCCAGCTGGCGGGGGTGACTGCGCCAACCCTGTACCACCACTTCGGTGACAAGGAAGGCCTGTTTGACGCCGTTGTTGCCGCGGGATTTGAAGAGTATGTGGCGGGCGAACGGGACTTCGCCCCGTCCGGGCAGCCGCTGGAAGACATCCGGCGAATGTGGGACAACCACGTGCAGTTCGGGCTCAATCAGCCGGAACTCTATCTGGTCATGTTCGGTAACATCCGCCCGGAAAGTCGCCCCGCCATCGTTGCCGATGCCGAGGCGCTGATGGAGGAAATGCTGAACAAGGCCGCCGCGGCAGGGCAGCTGAACGTCCAGCCGCGGGAAGCCGCCAGAAGCATCCTGGCGGCCAACGTGGGCGTCACGCTCATGCTGATCGCGGAACCGGCCACAGACCGGAACCTCGAACTGTCCACCATGACCCGGGACGCCATGATCTTCGCGGTGTCCGCGGACCAGGCAAGGAAAACCGGGCAGGACGAATCCGGAAAGTCCTCAGTGGTGGTGGCTGCCATCGCCCTGAACGCGGCGTTGCAGGCATCACACTCGGACCAGCTCTCCAGCTCGGAACTCAAGCTCTTTCTCGAATGGCTCCACCGGATCTCCACGAGTCCCAACAGCTAGTCGTTGAAAATATCGGACCATCCTGCGGAGCAGCAGGAATCACGGTTAGGAAATCACATGGCAACAGAGACAGTTGCAAAACCCAAGACCAGTGCGCGGGTGCACGTCCAGAAGTTCGGGACGTTCCTGTCCGGCATGATCATGCCCAATATCGGGGCATTCATCGCCTGGGGCCTCATCACGGCGCTCTTTATTGAAAAGGGCTGGATCCCCGTACCGCAGCTTGGCGGCTTCGGCACCAACGCAGAGGGCGTGCCGAACACGGGCCTTGTGGGTCCCATGATCACCTACCTGCTGCCGCTCCTGATCGCCTACACCGGCGGCCGGATGGTTTACGACGTCCGCGGTGGCGTTGTTGGGGCCATCGGCACCATGGGCGTGATCGTCGGCGCCGGCATCCCGATGTTCATCGGCGCCATGATCATGGGCCCGCTGGGCGGCTGGACCATGAAGAAGATCGACTCCATCTGGGAGGGAAAGATCCGGCCCGGCTTCGAGATGCTGGTGAACAACTTCTCCGCCGGTATCTGGGGCGCCCTGCTGGCCATGCTCGGCTTCTACGGCATCTCGCCGCTGGTCACGGCCTTCAGCACGGGTGCGGGCAACGTGGTCCAGTTCCTGGTCAACAACGGCCTCCTGCCCCTGACCAGCATTTTCATTGAACCGGCCAAGGTGCTCTTCCTGAACAACGCCATCAACCACGGCGTGCTGACCCCGTTGGGAATCCAGCAGTCGCTGGAGCAGGGCAAGTCCATCCTGTTCCTGCTCGAAGCCAACCCCGGCCCGGGCCTCGGCATTCTGCTCGCCTACATGTTCTTTGGCCGAGGCGCTGCAAAGGCGTCGGCCCCCGGCGCCGCGATCATCCACTTCCTCGGCGGCATCCACGAAATCTACTTCCCGTACGTGCTGATGCGCCCGATGCTGATCCTGGCAGCCATCGCGGGCGGCATGACGGGGATCGCGACGCTCGCCGTCACCGGTGCCGGGCTCGTTGCCCCTGCGGCCCCGGGGTCGATCCTCGCGGTGATCGCCCAGACCTCCCGTGACAGCTACCTCGGCGTGATCCTCGCGGTGCTGCTCGCGGCCACCGCTTCCTTCCTGGTCGCCTCGGTGATCCTGAAGACCACGCGCCACAGCGACGAGGGCGACATCAGCGCCGCGACCTCGAAGATGGAAGCCATGAAGGGCAAGAAGAGCTCCGTGTCCTCCGCCCTGACCGGCGCCGGTGCCGGTGCGGGTGCCGGCGGCGTTGCCGTGATGGCCGGCCCCATCAAGAACATCGTCTTCGCCTGCGACGCCGGCATGGGCTCCAGTGCCATGGGCGCCTCGGTGCTGCGGAACAAGATCAAGGCCGCCGGCTTCCCGGACGTCAAGGTCACCAACGCCTCCATCGCGAACCTCAGCGACACCTACGACGTCGTGGTCACCCACCAGGACCTCACCGAACGCGCCAAGCCCACCACCTCCAGCGCCGTGCACGTCTCCGTGGACAACTTCATGAACAGCCCGCGCTATGAGGAGATCGTGGAACTGGTGCAGCGAAGCAACGCGGCCGCTCCCGCTGCTGATGCAGGCGCTCCCGCCGCTGCTGCGGCACCTGCCGCGGAGGCTCCCGCCAAAGCCAGCACCCCGCCGTCGGACATTCTGGTGGCAGAGAGCGTGGTCCTCAACGGCTCCGCCACCACCCGTGACGCTGCCATCGACGAAGCGGGCCAGCTCCTGCTGGCACGGGGAGCCGTGGACAACGACTACATCCTCGCAATGCACGAGCGCGAGGAATCCGTGTCCACGTACATGGGCAGCTTCCTGGCGATCCCGCACGGCACCAACGCCGCGAAGGACCACATCATGAAGTCCGCCGTGTCCGTGATCCGGTACCCGGAAGGCATTGACTGGAACGGCAAGCAGGTCAAGTTCGTCGTGGGCGTGGCCGGTGTCAACAACGAGCACCTCCACATCCTGTCCTCGATCGCGAAGGTCTTCACGAACAAGTCGCAGGTGGCGCAGCTGGAGGCCGCAACATCGGTGGACGAGGTCCTGGAACTCTTCGGAAAGGTCAACGCATAGTGAAGGCAGTACATTTCGGAGCCGGAAACATCGGCCGCGGGTTTGTGGGGCTGCTGCTGCATCAGGCCGGGTACGAGGTGGTTTTCGCTGATGTTGCGGAGGCCCTGATTGCCCAGCTGGCCGCCGCGGACAGCTATCAGGTGCACGAGGTAGGGGAGAACCCGGCCGTGAGCACCGTGGACAACTTCCGGGCGATCAACTCCAGCACGCAGGAGGCGCAGCTGATCGAGGAGATCGCGACGGCGGACATCGTCACCACCGCAGTGGGGCCGCACATCCTGAAGTTCGTGGCCCCCGCGATTGCGAAGGGCATTGCCGTCCGGGAGGCAGGCAAGGCGCCGCTGCAGGTGATGGCCTGTGAGAACGCCATCAACGCCACGGACATCCTGCGCGAGGCGATCGTGTCGTGCTGGGACGACGCCGCGGGGCCCCTGGACGAGGCGGCAGTGTTTGCCAACACCGCAGTGGACAGAATCGTGCCCAACCAGGAACCGGGCCAGGGTCTGGATGTCACGGTGGAGACGTTCTACGAGTGGGTCATCGACCGCACGCCCTTCGGCGATGCCGCGCCCGTCATCCCCGGCGCCACGTTCGTGGACGAACTGGGGCCCTACATCGAGCGGAAACTGTTCACGGTCAACACAGGGCACGCCTCAGCAGCGTATTTTGGCTTCGAAGCCGGGCTGGAGAAGATCTCCGAGGCCATGGCCGATCAGGATGTGGCGGCGGACGTGCGTGCCGTGCTCGACGAAACCAAGCAGCTGCTGGTGGCCAAACACGGGTTCAACCACGACGAGCAGGAAGCCTACGTCCAGAAGATCCTGGGCCGCTTCACCAACCCCCACCTGCCCGACACCGTGAACCGCGTAGGCCGGGCCCCGCTGCGCAAGCTCAGCAGGCACGAGCGGTTCATCGGGCCTGCCGCTGAGCTCGCCGAGCGGGGCATCGTGCCGGAAGCGCTGCTCGGGGCGATCGCGGCGGCCCTGCGGTTCAACGACCCCGCAGACGCCGAAGCAGTGGAGCTGGGGCAGATCCTGGCGACCTCCGAGCCGGCCGACGCAACCGAACGGATCACCGGACTCACGTCCGACCACCCGCTGTTCGTGGCCGTCTGCGGCCTGGTCGAGGAGCGCAAAGCGGAAGGCGTCACCGCCACCGTCTAGGCACCGCCGCAACCCTTCCCGCATGGCAGGAACTCAAAACGCACGACGCCGGAACTCAAGAAGGTGAGGTCCGGCGTCGCGCGTTTAACCCCCGCCCCGCCCGACCCTCCCTCATATCCTGCAGCCTTTCTCCCGACGCTCCCTCACGTCTTGCGACGTTTTCCCCAACGCTCCCGCACTTCCTGTTCAGGCTGGCTGCCGCCGGCAACAAAAGGTGCGGGTGGGTTGGTGGTTTGGCGGCGGAAGCTGCGGGAGGGTTGGTGGTTTGGCGGCGGAAGGTGCGGGAGGGTTGGCGGCGCGGGTGGCTCGCTTAGCTCCGGGGCCGCAGGCGGGTGGTGGGCATCGCGGGGGCGGGGAGGGCAGGGGGCTCGCCGGCGGGGAACGTGCCGAAGCGTGGCGTCCCTCCTGTGTCTGGTTCGGCCGGCTGCTCCGCACCGATCTCTGCCTGCCACTGCTCCCGGTAGCTGACGATCTCCTCGTGGCTGCGGCCCACGAAGTTCCACCACATGAGGATCTTCTCGCCGAGCGGCTCGCCCCCGATGAGGAGCACCCGCACGGGATCGGCGCCGGCGGTGAGGGTCATGGACGGCCGGCCAACGGGCAGGAACGCCAGATGGTCCGCGGCAACCGGATGGCCGTCCAGGTGCAGGGAGCCTGCGTCCAGCAGCACTCCGTGCTCAAAGGCGGGGTCGGTGGCAAGTTCCAGCGAGGCGCCGGGTTCGAGCAGGATCTCCGCCCCGAGGAGCGGGCTGTGCGTCGTGACCGGGGAGGTGCTTCCGGAGAGGGAGCCCAGGAAGACGCGCAGGGTCCAGCCCTCTCCCGTGACGGGTTCCGGGCGGTAGCTCTCGAAGGTGGGCTCCATGTGGCGGGCGGTGTCCGGGAGGGCCACCCAGAGCTGGGCGCCGTGCAGCACGTCCGTGTCCGGTGTGGAGAATTCCGAGTGGCTGATGCCCCTGCCTGCTGTCATCAGGTTGATCTCGCCGGGCCGAACCATGGCGTGGAACCCGGCGGAGTCCCGGTGCTCGACCTCGCCGGTGAAGAGCCAGCTGACAGTCTGAAGGCCGGTGTGGGGGTGGCGGGGGACCCGCATTCCGCCGGTCGCCCCGACACGGTCGGGACCGTAATGGTCCAGGAAGCACCAGGCGCCGATGAGGCTGCGCTGGCGTTGGGGCAGGGTGCGGCGCACGTCCATGGCTCTGGGCCCGCCCAGCGGCACTGCGCGGGGGGCGAGGATTTCGATATCGGCAGGTGCTCCCGCCGCCTCGCAAAGCATTTCCCGGGGAACGGCTTCGGTGTTGCTCATGGGGACAAGCCTAGCCCTGCTCCGCCCGGACCCGAACGGCAGGTGGCGACACTGCCGTCCGGGTCTGCCTGAAGACCGGGCATGAGCCGGGTGAAAAGGCTCCGGTTAGCGTGCTGACGCCGTCTCGGCGTCGGCCATGGCCTTCCACTCAGCCACGCGTGCCTGGTGCAGCGGTGAGCGGCGGACCACCGCGTAGACGGTACCGAGGACTGCGAACCAGAGCGGGGTGACGAGCAGCGCCGCCAGCGTGTCCGGCTGGGTGGTGAGAGCCCAGACGAGGAACGCGAAGAAGGCGAACACCACCCAGACCATGGGGATGCCGCCGGGCATCTTGAACGGTGAGGACTTGTGCAGTTCGGGGCGGCGCTTCCGGAACACCAGGTAGCTGGCCAGGATGATGGACCAGACGAACATGAAGCAGACGGCGGAGACGGTGGTGACCATGTCGAACGCCACTCCGACATCCTTGCCCGCGTACAGGAGTGCCACGCCGGCGAGCAGCAGGACGCACGAAAGGAACAGCGCGTTTTGCGGGACCTTCCGGCTGGAGAGGCGGCCGAACAGCTTCGGGGCGTCGCCGTCGTTCGCGAGGCCGAAGACCATGCGCGAAGTGGAATATATGCCGGAGTTGGCCGAGGACATGGCTGAGGTCAGCACGACGAGGTTCACCACCATGGCCGCCATGCCCAGTCCCGCGAGGGAGAACATGCCGATGAACGGGCTGTGGCCTGCCTGGAACTCGGTCCACGGGGTCACGGACATCAGGATGATCAGCGCGCCCACGTAGAAGAGCATGACGCGCAGCGGAATGGCATTGATGGCGCGGGGCAGGTTGTGCTCCGGGTTCTTGGTTTCGGCCGCTGCCGTACCTACGAGTTCAATGCCCACGAAAGCGAAGACGGCAATCTGGAAACCCGCCACGAAGCCCATGAACTCCCGGGGGAAGAAGCCCCCGTGGTTCCAGAGGTTCGTGAAGCTGGCCGTGCCGGCGTCGGACTGGAACCCGGTAAGGATCATGACCAGGCCCACAGCGATCAGTGCCACGATGGCCACGATCTTGATGAGCGCGAACCAGAACTCGGTCTCACCGAAGGCCTTGACCGTCGGCAGGTTCAGCAGCAGCAGGATGACGATGGTGGCGAGCCCAGGAATCCACAGCTGGATGCCGGGCCACAGCTCGTTGGCGTAGCCGGCAATCGCGATCACGTCGGCCACGCCCGTGACCACCCAGCAGAACCAGTAGGTCCAGCCGGTGAAGAAGCCGGCCCACGGACCCAGGAGGTCGCCGGCGAAGTCGCTGAAGGACTTGTAGCTCAGGTTGGACAGCAGGAGCTGGCCCATCGCCCGCATCACGAAGAACAGCATGAAGCCGATGATCATGTACACGAAGATCACGGACGGCCCGGCCACCGAAATGGTCTTGCCGGAGCCCATGAAGAGGCCGGTGCCGATGGCGCCGCCGATGGCCAGCAGCTGGATATGCCGGTTGCTCAGCGAGCGTGAAAGGTGGGGCTCGCTGTCCTGGCTGGAGGCAGTTCTCTGCCCGGTGGTTGTCTGCTCAGACATGTGCACAATCCTTTGAAAGGACCGCCGCGAGGGTGGCGGCGGTTACAAAATCAGCCTTTCCAACCTACACGGTGCCGTGGAGGAGGCCGTATTGGCGGGCCGGCGAAAGCCCGCCACGGAAGCCCGCCACAGACGGCAGAAGGCGCCAGCATTCCATCGGAACGCTGGCGCCTCCACATGTCCGGGGGGCTAAGAGCCGGTCAGACCTTAACGGACCCCTTTGGAACAAACAGGGTTTCAGCCTGTTCCAGCGACATGCCGTTCGTCTCCGGCACCTTGTACATGACGAAGAAGAATGAGGCCGCGGCGAAGAGTGCGTACATGGCGTACGTCAGCGGCAGCGACGCGGCGGCCATCACAGGGAAGCTCAGTGTGATGGCGAAGTTGGCGATCCACTGCGCGGCGGCGGCCAAACCCAGGGCGCGGGCGCGGATCCGGGACGGGAAGATCTCACCGAGCAGCACCCAGACGAGCGGGCCCCAGGAGGCGCCGAAGCTGATCACGAAGACGTTCGCCGCAACGAGGGCAACGGGCCCCCAAGCGCCGGGAAGGGAGATCTCGGACCCCGTGCCCCGCGCCGAGGCGAAGGCCACAGCCATGGCACCCAGTGAGACGGCCATGCCGATGGAGCCGGCCAGCAGGATGGGCCGGCGTCCGATCCGGTCGACGAGGGCGATGGCCACGAGTGTCACCAGGATGTTGGTGACGGAGGTGGCCACGGAGATGGTGAGCGAGTCCTTCTCCTGGAAGCCCACGGCCTTCCACAGCGTGGTGGAGTAGTAGAAGATCACGTTGATGCCCACGAACTGCTGCAGCACGGAGAGCGTGATGCCGATCCAGACGACGGCCTGGAGACCAAAGGTCTTGCCGCGGAGCGAGCCCTTCTTGCCCGCGAGCTGGTCCTCCTCGATGGCCTCGCGGATTTCGCGCAGGTGGCGGTCGGTGTCCTCCTGGGGTGCGATGGAGTCGAAGACCTTGCGTGCTTCGGCTTCCTTGCCCTGGATGACGAGGAAGCGCGGGGATTCAGGCAGCGTGTAGGAGATCCAGCCGTAGACCACGGCGGGCAGGGCGGCCCCCAGGAACATCCAGCGCCAGGCCTCGATTCCCAGCCAGAACGGCTGGTCGGCGCCGCCGGCGGACGTGGCGAAGAGCGCATCGGACAGCAGTGCGGCGAAGATACCCGTGGTGATCGCGAGCTGCTGCAGGGAGGCGAGGCGGCCGCGGACGTGCCGCGGGGAGATCTCGGAGATGTAAGCGGGCGCGATCACGGAGGCCAGGCCAATGCCCAGGCCGCCGACGAGGCGCCAGAAGATGAGGTCCCAGACGCCGAAGGCGAAGCCGGTGCCGACAGCGCTGACCAGGAACAGCAGGGCGCCGAGCTTCATGGCGGGGATGCGGCCGTAGCGGTCGGCGACCTTGCCGGCCATGTAGGCGCCGGCAGCGCATCCCAGCAGGGCAACGGCCACGGCGAAGCCGGTCACGGCTTCACTCAGTGCGAATTCGTCCTTCATGGCGTCGACGGCGCCGTTGACCACGGAGGAGTCAAAGCCGAACAGGAAGCCTCCCACGGCGCCGGCAAGCGCCAGCCAAATGACCCGTTTCGGGATCTTGGCGGTAGTTTGCTCGTTGGCGGTGGACATGGTTCTCCCTTGGATTTGGGGGTTGGTTTCTGCGGTGCGGACGTCGTCGGCTGCGGTACCGGCCCAGACGGCCGGCGCACACGCGCCTAACAGTGTGGCACGTCACGGCCCGCTGTTCCACTTCGGGACAGAAGACGACGACGGCGGGACGTCCCGCCGTCGTCGTGCTTCGCTGCGCTGTCCCGGTGGTCAGTGCGTGGCGACCGGCTCGGATCCCGCGTCCTGCGCAGCGGCTTTGGGGTCCGTGAGCTTCTTGTTCGGCAGGGCGAGGCTGATCAGGAAGGCGACGCCGGTGAGGACCGCGGCGGTGAGCATCACCGCGTCGATCGACTGCGCGAAGCCCTCGGTGATGGGCCGGGTCAGCACGGGGTTGGCGGAGTGGAGCCAGCTGGTGTCGTTCAGGGAATCGTTGGTGGCGCCGTTCTTGAAGAACTCGTAGAGCTTGGCGTTCGCGGGGTCGGCGGCCACGGCGGGGTCCTTGAGGACCTTGAGGAACTCCGCGCTCTGCATGGCGTCCCTCATGCCGTTGCCGATTTTGTCCGCGGCGAGGCTGAACAGCATGGAGATGAACACCGCCGTTCCCACGGCGCCGCCCATGGAGCGGAAGAACGCGGCGGACGAAGTGCCCACACCCATGTCCTTCGGCGGGACGGAGACCTGCATGGCGAGCGTGAGAGGCTGCATGCAGAAGCCCAGGCCCAGGCCGAAGAACACAGCGATCAGGCCCGGGACCCAGAGGCCGGTGTCCACGCCGAGGGACAGGCCCATGGCGACGGCGGCCGCTGTCAGGATGGAGGTGCCCAGGATCGGGAAGATCCGGTAGGTGCCGGATGCCGAGATGGTGCGGCCCGCGGTGATGGAGCCCGAGAGGATGCCCACGGTGAAGGTGATCATCATCAGCCCGGCCTCGGTGGGGGTGAGGCCCTTCACGAGCTGCAGGTACATGGGGAGCATGGCGATGGCGCCGAACATGCCGATGCCGATGATGAAATTCAGCAGCGAGGACAGGCCGAAGGTGACGTTCCGGAAGAGGCGCAGCGGGATGAGCGCGTAGTCCCCGGCGCGCTTTTCGGCCGCCAGGAAGGCCGCAACGCCGATGACGCCCAGGCCGATGCAGAGCAGGGAGGCCGGCGACGTCCAGCCCCAGCTGCGGCCCTGTTCGGCGACGAGCAGCAGCGGCACGATGGCCAGGGTGATGGCGGCCGCACCCCAATAATCGATCTTCTGCTTCGCGTGCTTGGCGGGAAGGTGCAGGTACAGGAACACCACCACCAGTGCGGCCAGGCCGATTGGCAGGTTGATGAAGAACACCCAACGCCAGCCGTCAAAGCCCAGGATGTTGGCGGAACCGGCAAAGGCGCCGCCCACTACCGGGCCGAGCACCGAGGAAATGCCGAAGACGGACATGAAGTAGCCCTGGAACTTGGACCGGTCCTTGAGCGAGACGATGTCACCGATGATGGTCAGGGCGAGGGCCAGCAGGCCGCCGGCGCCCATGCCCTGGATGCCGCGGGCAATGGCCAGCTCGGTCATGGAGTGCACCGAGCCCGCGTACAGGGAGCCGGCTAGGAAGATCACGATCGCGGCCAGGTACAGCGGGCGGCGGCCGAAGATGTCGCTCAGCTTGCCGTACAGCGGGGTGGTGACGGTGGAGGTGATGAGGTAGGCGGTGGTGGCCCAGGCCTGCAGCGAGAGGCCGTCCAGGTCGTTGGCGATGGTGTAGATGGACGTGGAGACGATGGTCTGGTCCAGCGACGAGAGGAACATGCCGAGCATGAGCCCCACCATGACGGTGATGGTTTGCCGCTTGGTCAGGACCTCTCCGGGTGCGGGTCCGGCGGTCGTTTTGGACATGGGTGCTCCAAGGGAAGAAAGGGGGCGCGCAATTGATAGTTGCTTTCAGTAACTATATTACTTTCCGCTTTGTTCCCGCTGGCCGGAGTTTTATCCCCCAGTTTTATAGCCCGCCGGGTTTTACCGCTCGACGAGGATGCCGTCCGGGTCGCACCAGATGGTGGCACCGGGGCGGATGGTCACGCCGTCGATCAGGAGGTCAATGTCGGTCTCCCCGGCGCCCGCCTTGGCGCTCTTGCGCGGGTTGCTGCCCAGCGCCTTGACGCCGAGCGGCAGCTCCGCGATCGCCTCGCGATCGCGGATGGCCCCGTGAATGACGACGCCGGCCCAGCCGTTTGCCACGGCGCTCGCCGCGATCAAGTCCCCCATCAGGGCGGTGCGCAGCGAGCCGTTGCCGTCGACCACCAGCACGGCACCGTTGCCCGGTGAGCCAAGGGTGGACTTGACCAGCGCGTTGTCCTCGAGGCAGCGGATGGTCCGGACCGGGCCGCTGAAATGGGAGTGGCCGCCGAGGGACTGGAACTGCAGGGCGATGGATGCCAGTTCCTCGCCCCGTTCGTCGTAAAGGTCGGCGGTGCTGATGGCAGCCGTCGGGCGAGCCGTGGAATTGTCGGCAGGGGAAGCGGTCATTGGTTCTCCTAGGCGTGTTGGCTGGTTCTTTCCGAGGCAGCGGAATCCTTCAGCGCTCCGTTACTGCGACGAAAACGGTCTCCCTGGGACCCCCGCTGCTCTGGGCTCCCACGATAGTCTGATTTCACACGATTAATACCGTTCAGGGGGAGCCTGCCATGAGTCTGTCGGACATTCCGGGTGCAGTTCCCGAGCCTGGGCTGGTGGGCCCGCGGCAGAGCACTGCGCTCGTCGAGCCGACGGCCCGCGTCAGGCCGCTGTGGACCACCGGCGTGGTGTTGGTCAACCTCGGCATCAACGCCGCATTCTTCGGTCCCATCCAGGTGTTGCTTGGCCAGCAGGCAGAGCACTTCGACCCCGGCCAGAAGGAAGCGATCCTCGCGCTCGTGACCGGTGCCGGGGCGGCGGTGTCGCTGGTGGCGAACCCCCTCTTCGGCGCGTTCAGTGACCGGACCACTTCCCGCTTCGGCCGGCGCGTGCCCTGGGTGCTCGCGGGAGCGATCCTGGGCGCCGCCGCGCTGATTGGTCTGGCCGGGGCGCCGAACGTGGCCGTCATGACACTGCTGTGGTGCCTGGTGCAGGCAGGCTGCAACGGCGCCTACGCGGCCATCACCGCTGCCGTCCCCGACCGGGTGCCCGTGCCCCAGCGCGCCACCGTGGGAGGGCTGGCCGCAATGGGCCAGACGGTGGGCATCCTGCTCGGTGCGGTGATTGCCGCCGTCGTCAGCGGGAATTTCGCGCTGGGCTACGTGGCGTGCGCCGCGGCCCTGGTGGCCGGCGTCGTCATGTATCTGTTCAAGAGCGACGACGCGCCGCTCCCGGCGGCAGCACGACCCGCGCTGAACTGGGCCGACTTCCTGCTCAGCTTCATCCGGCCGCTGCGCCACCCTGACTTCGCATGGGCGTGGATCACCCGGCTGCTCGTCAACATCGGCAACCACATGGTCACGCTGTACCTGCTCTTCTTCCTCGCGGACGCCGTGCACCTGAAGGAAACCACCGGGCTCGAGCCTGCGTTCGGCGTGCTGGTGCTGACCGGGCTGTACGCCGTGTTCGTCATCATCACCAGCGTGATCGGCGGCCGGCTCAGCGACCGGATGGGCAAGCGCAAGCCGCTGGTCATAGCCTCCTCTGTGATCATTGCCCTCGCTTCACTGATCCTGGCGTTCGCGCCGACGTGGATCGGGGGCATCGTGGGCGCGAGCGTCCTGGGCATCGGGTTCGGCGCCTACCTCGCCGTGGACTTCGCCCTGATCACGCAGGTCCTGCCCAGCGCCGGGGACCGCGGCAAGGACCTCGGCGTCATCAACATCGCCAACTCGCTGCCGCAGGTGATTGCTCCGGCCCTTGCCTGGCCCTTCGTGACTCTCTGGGGAGGCTACGTTTCGCTCTACGTCGCCGCCGCAGTGATCGGCCTGCTGGGCGCAGTGTTCGTGGTGAAGATCAAGGGCGTCGACTGAGATCCGCTGCCCGTCCGCCTCGGCCGGGCAGCGGCCTGCGGCCGGAAAGCAGTGCCGTATAGTTGACTGCGAATTGCGGGCAGGAACGGGATGGGGACTCTCCTGGCTGCCAGGAATCTCAACCCTCCGGACTGATGATGCTTGAATTTAATCCAGATCTTCCGCCCATGGCCGCACCTCCCTCCCTGCCCCGGCAGCAGGCGCGCTATGCCCGTATCCTGGACGTCGCGGCGGGCTTCGCGCGCAAGGGAATCAAGTCCGTGACCCTGCCCGAGGTTGCCGCCAAGGCGGATGTTCCGCTCAGCACCCTCTACCGCTACTTCCCCTCCGCCACGCACCTCATGCTTGCCCTTTACCGGCATCAGCTGAGCGAACTCAAGGTGAGCACCTGGCCGGGCGCCGGCACAGTGCGGATCCACGCCCTGTCCGGCGTGGTGATGGAAATTTTCCACATGCGCGTGATGCAGCCAGCCGTGGAGCATTGCCTGAGCAAGGGCGTCTACGTCAAAGACCGTGACACCACGGCACTGCTTCATGAGATTGACGCCCTGTCCGAGCGGGCCGTGACCTCTGCCAGCGGCGACGCCGCCATCTCGCGGGTGCTGCTGCTGACCGTGACCGGTCTAGTCCAGTCGGTCCGCTGCCGGCGCCTGTCGCTGTTCGAGGCGGAGGAAGGCCTGAAGAACGCGTGTTCTCTGCTGGTCCCCCGGCCGCGCTCCATGCGCCATACTGCGTAACCGGTCTAGACCATTGGCCCGCTTTTTCCGCCATATCCGGTGAATTCGGCCACAGGAACCGCCTAATCCCGGCCGCCAGCCGCCAAATGGCAAATAGCGGGGCGCCGCCCTGTTTACCATTGCAGGACCGGAGTGGCTAGCAACCCGTACCACGCGGGCTTCCGGACGGGCCCCGCCACCCTGTGGGCCCGTCAGCGAAGCGCGCACCTGACCATCTTGAGCCTCCCACGCTTGAGCCATACTGTGCCGTGCGCCCACGGCTAGCCAGGAGACAACGTCGTGTCCATTGAAACGATTGCCCCCATCGACAACACCGCGGCCGAAGCGCTGACGGAGCAGGAAATCTTTGCTTCCCACGAGGGCGGCAAGCTCTCCATCACCAGCACCGTCCCGCTCGCCAACAAACGCGACCTTTCCATCGCCTACACGCCCGGCGTCGCCCAGGTCAGCCGTGCCATCCACGCTGATCCGGAACTTGCCAAGACCCACACCTGGGCCCAGCGCCTGGTGGCTGTGGTCAGCGACGGCACCGCCGTTCTGGGCCTCGGGAACATCGGCGCCAGCGCCTCCCTGCCGGTCATGGAGGGCAAGTCCGCCCTCTTCAAGGCCTTCGGCGAGTTGGACTCCATCCCGCTGGTCCTCAACACCACGGACGTGGACGAGATCGTGGAAACGCTCGTCCGGCTGCGCCCCAGCTTCGGCGCCGTCAACCTCGAAGACGTCTCCGCCCCGCGCTGCTTCGAGCTGGAAGAAAAGCTCATTGAAGCCCTCGACTGCCCCGTGATGCACGATGACCAGCACGGCACTGCAGTCGTGGTCCTTGCCGCGCTGACAGGAGCCGCCAAGGTCACCGGCCGCGAACTCGAAAGCCTGCGCGTGGTGGTGTCCGGCGCCGGAGCCGCAGGCATCGCCGTCGCGGAGATCCTTCTCACGGCCGGCATCAAGGATGTTGTGCTGCTGGACTCCCGCGGAGCCATCAGCGCGGAGCGCGCCGACATCGCCGCCGATCCCGCCAGCAAGAAGGCCCAGATGGCGCAGCGCAGCAACCCGCGCGGCATCACCGGCGGTCCCGGCGAGGCCCTCCTCGGCGCAGACGTCTTCATCGGCGTTTCGTCCTCCAAGCTGGACGAGGAGCACCTGAAGCTGATGAACCACAGCTCCATCGTGTTCGCGCTGTCCAACCCCGACCCCGAAGTGCTGCCGGACGTGGCCGCCAGGTACGCGGCCGTCGTGGCCACCGGCCGCAGCGATTTCCCGAACCAGATCAACAACGTCCTGGCGTTCCCCGGAATCTTCCGCGGTGCGCTCGACGCCGGCGCCCGCCGCATCACCCCGGCCATGAAGCTGGCCGCAGCCCGGGCCATCGCTGAACTGGCCGAGGACAACCTGTCCGCCGACTACATCGTGCCCAGCCCGCTGGACCCGCGCGTAGCACCGGCCGTGACGGCGGCCGTCGCCGCTGCGGCAGCGGAAGGCGCCGTCTGAACCGGCGGAGCTGACTGAAATCACGACGGCGGTGCCTCCCCTTGCTGGGAGGCGCCGCCGTCGTCGTTCTTGGGGGAGCGCCTGGCAAAAGGGAGCGCGTCCGAAGCCGCCCGCCGCCGGACCCTAGACTGGGGGGCATGAACGCCCAGACCGTAGTGACCATCCTGTGTGGCCTGGCCATCGTCGTGGGCGTGGCCGGCACCGTCATCCCCGTGCTGCCCGGGAGCTTCCTG
The DNA here is from genome assembly GCF_057655195.1 of Arthrobacter sp. Soil_N43. Classification (NCBI taxonomy): domain Bacteria; kingdom Bacillati; phylum Actinomycetota; class Actinomycetes; order Micrococcales; family Micrococcaceae; genus Arthrobacter; species Arthrobacter sp. Soil_N43. Next base: position 15,677 of record NZ_JBDGML010000108.1, on the reverse strand, counting down.
ATCGGCCTGAGCCTGCTGGCCTGGGCCATCTGGGGAGGCGAAGGAACGATCGGCTGGGTGGTGTTCGGCATCGGCATGATTTTCGTGCTGGCAGGCATGGCGGCGAGTGCCGTGCTGGCCGGGCGCAAGCTCAAGCAGCACAGAATTCCCAACCGGAGCGTCGCGGCCGGCATCGTGCTGGGCATCGCGGGCATGTTCCTCATCCCCGTGGTGGGCCTCTTTGTGGGCTTCGCCGCCGGGCTGCTGCTCAGCGAGCTTCACCGGACGCGCAACCTCGGAACCGCCCTGACCACCAGCTGGGCGGCCCTCAAAGCCACCGGCCTGGGTATCCTCGTGGAGTTCGGCCTGGCCTGCCTGGCCGCCAGCACGTGGGTGATCGGCGTGTGGGTGGGCGCGGCGTCCGGCTAGATTCGCGCGGCCACTAGCATGGAGGAATGAGCGCCGGGCAGATTCCAGGACCGATCTACCGCGACACCCGTGACCTCACTCCGTTTGGCGCCGGCCAGGTCCGGACGCCCGTGCGGGACATCGCCGAGGGCGTCGGCGGATTGATCCACGGGGTGCTGGGCGGCCGGGACGCCGCCCTGATCAGCGTGGATGGCAGCGTCCCCAGGCTCAAGCTCCTCCCCGGCAAAGCCTCCAAGGCGGTCTACGACGCCATCTTCAACAGCACCGACCCGAACCGGCTGATCGCCGTGGGCCGGGAATACCCCGGCTGGGCGGGCCTCTGCTACGTCATGGCCGGGCTGCTCGCGCACCAGCAGGGCGGGCACCTGCGCGCCGTCGAGCTGCTGCAGCGCGGCCTCAGCATCAGGAACGACGACGAAGCAAACCAATTCGCGGCCAGCTACCTTACGCGCGTGGTCACCCGCGTGGAGGTCGCCGAGCGCATCGAGGTTCCGGTGCTGTTCAGTGAGGAGTCCGTGTTTCTCGCGCTGTCGCAGTCCCTGCGGGAGACAGGCCAGACGGAAGCCGCGCTTGAAGCGCTGACCATGCTCCCGCCGTCGCTGCCCACGGCGCTGGCGAGGTGCGCGCTGGCCTACACCCTCGGGCGGGACCAGGAGGTGGTTGTCTGGACCGAAGGGCTGCTCAACGCCGACGACCTCTCCGCCGCCCTGCTGCTGGTCCGCGGGCGCTCCCTCCGCCGCCTCGGCGCCCATGAGCATGCGCAGCGGGCGCTGAGGGAGGTCCTGCGGCGGCGGAAAACCAGCATGGCCCTGCGCAACGACGCCATCACTGACCGCGCCCTGCTGGTGCTGGACAACGGCCGGAAATCCTTGAACCCCCGGGACTGGCGGCGCCGGCGCGCCGAACTCGAGACCTTCGAGGTCATCCGCAAGGATGTGGAGGCGCGCAGGTTGTGGGAGCAGGAGTGGAAGAAGCTGGAGGGCGACTGACGGCCGTGGTGCAGCCCGTTTTCGCCGTGCGGGCCCTTGCTGCCGGGGTACCGCAGGGGTATACCGGACAAATGACCGACGCAATCAGGCAGTGGATGGAAAAGTACATCGCGGCGTGGGAAACGAATGCCCCAGACGATATCCGGGCGCTCTTTACCGAGGACGCCGTCTACGCCACGCGGCCGTATGATCCGGACGCCTGGCGTGGCCGCGAGCAGATCGTGGACCGGTGGATTGCCTCCGCCGACGAGCCCGAGGACTGGAGGTTCGAGTGGTCCGTGCTGGGATCGGACGGCGACCTCGCGTTCGTGCAGGGGCGCACCACCTACCTGGATGACCGGCCCAGCTATGAGAACCTCTGGGTCATCCGGTTGGCGCCGGACGGGCGTGCATCTGCCTTCACCGAGTGGTTCATGGAGCGCAAGACCTGATTCCTCCCCGGGGAGCGACGGCTAGCCGTGCCGCTTAGCTGTGACCGGGGAGGAGGGGCAGCAGCTGCTCGGCGAGCAGCGCGGTGCCGAGGCACACCATGATGATGCCGCTGGCCAGCGTTACCCGGCGGGCAGCCCCCGGCCGGGACTGAAGCAGCCGCCGGGACAGCAGCGCCACGGCCGTGTACACGACGGCGGCCAGCAGCACGAAGGTCAGGCCCAGCAGCCCTGACTGCACCGGCACGGGCAGCGGCGCCTCGGCACTGACGAACTGCGGCACAAGGGCCACGAAGAACAGCAGGCCTTTGGGGTTGATGCCGCTGGTCCCCATCCCCCGGAAGAAGGCCCGGAGCTGGTTCCGGCCGGGATTCTCCGCGGCGTCCGCGGCGGTGAAGCTCGCTCCCCGCCAGGACCGCATGGTGGCGGCTCCCAGCCACAGCAGGTAAGCAGCGCCCGCGACCGTGATCCATCGGAGAAGCCCGGGCAGGGCCGCAAGCAGGGCCGCCAGCCCGGCCACCATCAGCACGGTGTGAAGCACATAGCCGCTGCACAGGCCCGCCACCGCCGGCACGAAGCTGCGGCGGCCGAGCCCCGCGGTGATGGTGTAGGCCCAGTCCACGCCGGGGGTGCAGGCCAAGGCGGCGGCGACCACCACGAAGGCTAGGAAAAGCTCGGGATTCATGGCGGGGCTCCTCATTGACGGCTATGTGAAAAGCCTAGGAAATTTGGCGCCATAAGTGTTCCCTGATTTCGCGCAGACTCCGGGCCCCGGGGTAAGATCTTTGCGTGCTAGACCACATCGATAGAAATATTTTGCGCCACCTCAAGGAGGACGGGCGGATGACCGCCACGGCACTCGCTGCAAAGGTGGGGCTCACCGTGGCGCCGTGCCACCGCCGGCTCCGTGACCTGGAGGCGTCGGGGGTGATCCGCGGATACAAGGCGGACATTGACCCGGCCGCCGTCGGGCTGGGCTTTGAGGCGATCGTCTTCGTGACACTGCGGCAGGTGGACCAGCCCACCATGGAGATCTTCGAGAACCGCGTTGCCGACAACCCCAACATCGTGGAGGCGCAGCGGCTGTTCGGCTCGCCGGACTACCTGCTCAAGGTGATAGCGGAAGACCTGCCGTCCTACCAGCGGTTCTACGACAGCGAACTGACGGTACTGCCCGGCGTCGAACGGCTCACCTCAACGCTGGTAATGAAGAACCTCAAGTCCAACGCCGGCCCGCCGGTATAGCGGCCGCCAGCCCCGCGGACGACGCCCGGATTAACAGTGACCAGGCTTAAATGAGCAGGCCGCGGAAGGGGATCTTCCGCGGCCTGCCGGCTTAGCGCGCCCGGCTTAGCGGGGGTTCAGGACGGATGCCTGGAAGCCGCCCTGCCTGTTGCCCGCGTAAAGCCACAGTTTGCCGTCCGGAGCCGTCGCGATCAGGCCGGGGCTGGCGGTTCCGGCGAACCGGCCCACGTTGGCTATCGACTTGTAGATGTTCCAGGCGCTGCCCAGCTGCTTCCTCGCAAGGAACCCTCCGCCGCCGTTTCCTGGGTAGAGCCACAGCGCGCCCTCCGTGGTACGGGCCATCAGGTCGTTCCTGCCGTCTCCGGTGAAGTCGTCAGCGCTGACAATCTGGTTGAACGCGTTCCATCCGTAGCCGAGCGGCTTGCGGGTCTGCAGGCCGCCGACGCCGTTGCCGGGGTAGAGCCAGAGCTGCCCGTCCTCTGACTGGGCGAGGAGGTCACTCTTTCCGTCGCCGGTGAAGTCCCCCGGTGACAGGAAGCGGCTGAAGCCGGTCAGGGACCTGCCCAGGAGCTTCCTGGGCAGCATGGTGCCCCTGCCGTCGGTCGGGTAGACCCACAGCACGCCAGCTGCATCCCGTGCTATCAGGTCCAGTCCGCCGGTTCCGTCAAAGTTGCCCGCGCTGAAGATCTGGTCGTAGGTCTGCCATCCGGAGTTGAGCTGCCGGGCGGCCTGGAAACCGCCGGAGCCGTTCCCGGGGTGGAGCCACAGCGTTCCCTGCGGTGTGAGAGCGAAGATGTCCGCGCGGCCGTCGCCCGTGGCGTCCCCGGCTTCCCAGACCTGGCGGAAATCGTCCCAGTCCGTGCCCGGGACCGCGACGCGGGTGGCGAAGCGGCCAGTCTCGTTTCCGGGGTACAGCGCCGCCGGACCCGTTGCGGTGGTGGCCAGCAGGTCTTTTTGCCCGTCTCCAGTGAAGTCCTGTCCGCCGATGAGGTCCTTGAACGCACCCCAGCCGCCACCCAGGTTCGTGGGTGCGAGGAATCCGCCGGCCCCGTTTCCCGAATAGTAGTAGAGCGATCCGGCCTGGCTCCGCGCGAACAGTCCGCCGCGTGAGGCGGCGCTGAAACCGCTGGCCGGAGCGACAGCGCTGAAGGCAGCCCAGCCGGAGCCCGCGTTGCTCGGAGGCAGGAGGCCGTCCTTGCCGTTGCCGGGGTACACCCAGAGTGTCCCGTCGAATTTGATGCCGGCCAGATCTGCCTTGCCGTCTCCGGTCAGATCGCCGGGAGTGACGATGCGCTGGAAAATCTGCCAGCCGCCTCCGATGCGGATGCGGGGAAGGAAGCCGCCCTTGCCGTTGCCGGGGTACAGCCAAAACTCACCCGCCGAGGTGCGGCCGAAGATGTCCGGGATCCCGTCGCCGGTGAAGTCGACGTCGCCGACCACCGTGTTGAAGATGTTCCAGCCGCCGGCGAACCGGACGGGTGCCCCGAGCTTGTTGCCGGCCTGGCCGGCGAGCAGCATGAGGGAACCGTCGGATTCGCGGGAGAGCACGTCCGCGCGCCCGTCGCCGTTGAAGTCGCCGGCCGAGAACTGGATCTTTGCCCGCAGCGCGGGATCGGCGTTGATGGTCACGGTGGCGTAGTCGGCGGTGACAGCGTTGATCGTCACCGTGGTTCCGGCATGCGTGGTGAACGTGCGTCCGGCCTGCCAGGCGTGGTTCGCGCTGTAGTAGCCGCTGAAGGGAATGGTGGACGGCATGAGCGTCAGGGAGGAGACGGGAGTCGCGCCGCCGCGCTGCACGATCTTCACGCCGCGGTTGCCGGCGAAGTCGCTGCTCAGGTAGCTGTCGTAGCCCACGGGCTGGCGCAGCTCGAGGTAGTAGGTCTCCCGGCTGACGGGGTCGGTGAACTTGAGCGCCCGGTTCGCGAGTGTGCCGCCCCAGGGCCGCAGCGTGTAGCTCTTGATGCCTGTCGCAATCCCCAGGTCGCGGACTTCATCGCCCCGGCCGAGTCCCCGGGAGTCCCAGAAGGGGGAGCTGACGACGGGCATGCTGTACCGCGAAGCACCCATCAGGTCGGTGGTGTCGCCGTATTCACGGATGTAGCAGCTGGAGTCCTTGAACTGGCCGGTGCTGGTGGTCCCTACGTCGTTGACGCCGCTGCCGCACTGCAGGGCGTCCGCGTGCATGGCCCCCAGCACGTGGCCGAACTCATGCGTGAGGACGCTTTTGGTGAAGGTGGTGTTGATCTGCGGCATCAGGACGCGGCCGCTGTTGCCGTTGCTGCTGAACCCGGCGCCCAGCGCACCGTAGGAGAGCGTCGACGTGGGGATGAACACCACGAGCGCGGTATTGGTGCTGTAGGTCCACTTCAGCTCACTGGTGATCTTGTTGATGAGGTCGTAGTAGGACATCGAGGAGGTGGCGGCAGACTGGTGCCCCGCGAGCCGGCTCGTGACGGTCATCGAGATGCGGCCGTTGGACATCGCCTTCCAGTAGTTGCTGGTGGCCACGATCGCCTGGTCCGCCGCCGTCATGGAGACCGCGTTCTTGTTGTCCGCGAGCTTGGCCGTCACCAGCTTGATCTTCATCGGCGCGGAAGCCAGGACCCCGGCCTCTGCCTGGAGGGCGGACCCGGTCGGCGGAGTGTCCATGGGGACGCCCGGCGCCGATTCGTACATGTGCTCCCCGTGCGGGGTGCCCGGCACCAGCTGCGTGGCGGGCGCATCGGCGGCGTGATCAGTCGCGTTATCTGTGGATGCCGCGAACGTGGGGCTCACCGGCAGGGATATAAGGCCGGCGGCGAAGACCAGCAGCCCGGTCGCTGCGGCTATTGAACGGGAAAATGAGCGCATGGAGTTCCTTAGTGAGACCGAACCCTGGCTGAGACCTTGGGATGGAGGGCGCATCTGCCGCCGGAAAGGATCCCGGCGGCAGATGCTGAATCAGGCTACAGTCGGCACCGCAGGACCGCCGTCAGGTTATCCGCAGTTTTAAGCAATGATTTGCGCAGGACCGGCGTGGCGGGTGAGGCGCGCCGTCAGCCGCCGAGAAGCCCCGTGGTCCGGTAGGGAATGACCTCTCTCAGGAACATGCTCGTGGACGTCCGGACGATCCCCGGGCAGAGCCGGATTTCTTCAGACACCCGGTACAGGTCGTCCGGGCTGGTGGCCACCACGCGGATCAGCAGATCGGTGTCCCCGGCCGGCGCATGGCACTCGAGCACTTCCGGGATTTTCCGGAGGGCGGCGATGGCCTCGTTGAGGTGGCTCTGGTCCAGCTCGGCGCTGACTGCCGCCGCCACTCCACGGCCCAGCGCAGCAGGAAGCACGCGGCTGCTGTTCGGACGGAGCGCGCCCGACTCCGTCATCCGTTCCAGCCGCGTCTGCACGGTCCCGCGGGCCAGGCCAAGGCGCTGGGCGAGCACCATGATGGGGAGCCGGGGATCGTCGTCGAGCGCCGCGAGGATCCTCCGGTCGGTGGCGTCCAGCTGCTGCAATCTGATCACTCCCTGCCGGTTCGGCGCATAACTATTGATCAATCTGACCAGTCTAGGATGCGCCCTTTGCGCTAACTGTAGGACTTCTGCTCAAATAGTGGCAACAACGGGCGCGGCCACCGCCAAGCCCCGCAGGCTTACAGGGCCTCCGGCACACCACCCGGTCCCTGGACGACGCTTCCCGCAAGGAAGCCGCCGCTGATTGACACTTGTTCACGCATCGTCTTTCCGCAAATTTCCGCAGATTTCCGCAAAGCAGTGCCGCACTTCCGCCAGGAACCGGCACGGCAAGAGCCCCTGAGCCACCGAGCCCCGCATACGCCGGGACCGCGCGGTAGCTGAGGGGCTCTTGTGCTGTTCGGCTTAGGCTGGACCACATGACACGTGCCGGCCGTTTCGCCCCCAGCCCGTCCGGTGAACTCCATGTGGGCAACCTGCGGACGGCGATGCTCGCGTGGCTGTTCGCACGGTCAACCGGCAGGCGGTTCCTGCTGCGCGTCGAGGACCTGGACCGGGCCCGTGCCGGGGCGGAGGCGCAGCAGCTCCGCGACCTCGCGGCCATCGGCGTTTCGTGGGACGGCGACCCCGTGCGGCAAACCGACCGCGGACCGCTGTACGCGGCAGCGATCGGCCGGCTGGCGGCCGCGGGCCTGACCTACGAGTGTTTCTGCACACGGCGGGAGATCCAGGAGGCGCCGTCCGCGCCGCATGCGCCCCAGGGCGCCTACCCGGGGACCTGCCGGAGGCTCACGACGGCGGAAGCCGCGTTCAGAAGGTCGGTGCGGCCTGCTGCCGTCCGGCTGCGCTCGTCCGTCACGGAGTGGACGGTGCAGGATGCCATGCACGGCACTTTTACCGGGGTGGTGGACGACTTTGTGCTCCGCCGCAACGACGGTGTGACCGCGTACAACCTGGCGGTGGTGGTCGATGATGCCGAACAGGGCATAGATCAGGTGGTGAGGGGCGATGACCTGCTGCCCTCGACGCCTCGGCAGGCATACCTCGCCTCGCTGCTGAATATGCCTGTTCCGGAATATGCCCATGTGCCGCTCGTGGTCAACGCCGACGGCGCACGGCTGGCCAAGCGGGACGGCGCGGTCACGCTGGGCGACCTTGCCGCCGTCGGGATCGCTGCGGACGCGGTCCGCCGCATGATCCTGGACTCGCTGGATCTGCCGTCGGATTCCCTGGAGTCCGCTCTCGGCGCGTTCGATCCCGCTGCCCTGCCGCGGGGGCCCTGGGTCTGGCCGGGCGTGTAGTTGGAGGCGGTGGGTACGCTGAGGGTATGCCAGAACAAGGAATGCCGGAAGCACGATTCACCGTAGAGACGGCCAAGGTGCTGGCCGAAGTGGCGCACAACCGCCAGAAGGACAAGCTCAAGCGCCCGTACCGCGAGCATGTGCTGGCCGTGGGGGACGCCCTGGAGGACTTCGACGACGACATCCGGATCGCCGGGTACCTCCACGACATCGCGGAGGACACCCCCATGACCAGGCAGGCGCTGCTCGACATGGGCGTCTCTGAGCGCGCCGTGGGGATCATCGAGCGCGTCACGAAGCGGCTGCACGACAACCCGGACGACTACCAGGCCGGCATCCGCTTCATTGCCCAGGACCATGACGCCACACTGGTGAAAATCGCCGACAATGCGCACAACTCCCTGCCCGAGCGGGTACAGGCCTTGGCCGAGAAATGGCCGGACAGGCCGCCGGTCACCCGGTACGCCGATGCCCGGCCCGTGCTGTACGCCGCCGTTCCCGAGGAGGAAGTCCGGAGAATCCTGGCGAGAGTGAACCCGTGGCTTCTCGAGGAACTGGACGACCGCCTGGACGAGGCGGACGACACCGACTACGAGAATCTCTCCTACGAAGCGCCGCAGGACGAGCCTGTCGAGACCGCTCCGCTGGTCGAGCCCGTCGAGAACGCCGAGCCGGGCGAGCCGGGCGGCGCACCCAAGGACTAGTCATGCTCGCCTACGTCCTCACCCGGTATGGCGGCGCAGGGGCCATGGAGTTCCGGGACGTCCCCGAACCGCGTCCCGGACCCGGTGAGGTGCGGATCCGGGTGGCTGCAGCGGGGCTCAACCCGGTCGACTACAAGATGCGCCAGGGAAAGCTGCGGGTCATCAGCGGCCACCGGCTTCCCATCATCGCCGGCTGCGAGGTGGCCGGAACGGTGGACGCCGTGGGCGCCGGAACGAGCGGATTCAAAACAGGGGACCGCGTATATGCGCGCGTGGACAAGGCCACCCTCGGCGCTTTTGCTGAGCTTGTGTGCGTGCAGCAGGGGCACGTCGCCGCCATGCCGGTCTCGCTGGGGTTCGCCGAAGCGGCGGGACTGCCGCTGGCAGGCTTGACGGCGCTGCAGGCCCTGCGCGACGAACTCTCCGTCCGGAAGGGCACCAGGCTCCTTATCTCCGGTGGCGCGGGTGGAGTGGGAACGCTGGCGATCCAGCTGGCTAAGCACTTTGGTGCCGAGGTGACCACCACGGCGTCTCCGCGCGGCGACGAACTGGTGCGGAGACTGGGCGCGGACCGGGTGATCGACTACACCCGGGAGCGGATTGGCGACGAACCTCGGATCTATGACGCCGTGCTGGACCTGGTGGGCGGCCAAACGCTGAAGCAGTCTTTCCGGATCCTCAAGCCCGGAGGCATGGCGGTGTCGATCGCCGGAGTCCCCGAGCCGCTGACTGCGCGGAAGGACCTGGCCGCCCCCGGCTGGGTCGCGGCGCTCTTCTGGGCCATCAGCCTTCCGGTCCGGCTGCGGGCAAGGCGGGCGGGCGCACGCTACCGCTACCTTTTCATGCATCCCAGCGCTGACGACCTGCGCTTTCTCGCCACGCTGGTGGATGAGGGGGCGCTTCAGCCTGTCGTGGACAGCGAGTATCCGTTCGGCAGCATCGCCGAGGCCTTCGCCGCCCTGGAGCAGGGGCATGCCAAGGGCAAAATCGTGGTTACTCTGCCGGCCGCGCCCCGGTAGCCCCTGTGGCCCCGGTAGCCCCGCGTTCCAGTTGCTCCAGCGCTGCGCTCATTTTCGCTGTGCCGCGCTTCTCGTCAATCACAATCGACACCCCCAGGGCCAGCACAATCACAAGCAAGCAGACGGGCACCGAGACCCCGGCGGCAGCAAGTCCAACGCTGGCCACCAGCGCGACCACGACGCCGACAGCCACGGCAATGACGGTGCGGTCCACGCAGATCATGACGCTGAACAGCCACGTCAGGGAGAGTTTGAACAGCGCCACGGGTACCGCAATGCTGGCCACGGCCACAGCGGCACTGATGTGGGCCTGATGGTCGATGTAGTAGGCAGCCACGTGCAGTCCGGCGCCAGTTGCGGCGATCGCAGCGAAGACGGGCATGTGCCCGTAACCAAAGAAGAATGAGCGGTGCCGCTGGAGGTGCAGGGCGGGGCCGGCGGGCAGTATGAAGTAGATCCACCACATGGCGAACGCGAGGGCCGTTCCGCCGAAGCCAACGAGTGCAGCGTCCAGGGTCCAACCGTGGTTGGCCACGATGGCCCGGAGGGTCTCGATGGCCCCGATCAGGCATTCACCCAGGGCAATGATGGCGAGCAGCCCGTAGCGCTCGGCGATATGGTGCGCGTGCCACGGGGTCCGCATGGAGCGCTCGGCGACGTATGGCGTGGCCATTTCCAAGATGAACAGGGGCGCAGTCATGAGGAAAGTGGTCAGGATGTCCGCCTCAATGATGAGCACCGCGATCCAGCCGAGCTGCACCACGCCAAGGTACGTAGCGTAGCGCTGGCAGGTCTGCCGGCGCGCGGGATCCTGCCGTGCCGCGCGCAGCCACTGGAACACCAGGGCCAGGCGCATGATCACGTAGCCGCCCACCATGACGGCGTTGTCTACATGGTCACCGTCCACCAGCGAGTGGAACATCGGCTCAAGTCCCATGGCCAGGATCAGCACGCCGAGAAGCTGGACCATAGTAACCACGCGGAACACCCAGTCGTCGGTGTCGTAGGCGCTGGCGAACCAGGTGAAATTGATCCAGGCCCAGATCACGGCGAACATCGCGAAGGAGAAGCCCAGCAGCCCGGCACCGAAGTGGGCTTCGGAAATCTCGTGGGCAAACTGGCTTCCGGCCACTCCGAAGGCAATGACAAACGTCAGGTCGAAGAATAGCTCCAGCGGCGTGGCTGCCCGGTGTTGCTCATGTGGGTCGCGGCCGCCCATGCGAGCCATGGCATGCCGGAGGGGATTGTTGGACATGGCTCAAAGAGTACCGCCGGGGGCAGGGCGCGCTCCACTGCCGCCCGGAGCCGCTCAGGAGGGGACAGGACCAGCAACGGCCGAGGCAGCCCGTGCCCGCCACAGCAGGCCGATGTAGGCCAAGTCGAAGATGCTGCAGAGCGCACCCACCCCAAGGACCAAGGGGGAGTTCCCGTACCAGCCGAAGACGACGGTGGGCGCCAGCGTGCCGATCCACTTCGCCACGGCGATGACAAGGGACTGCCCCCTGGCACCGCCGCGGGCCACGAACATCGCGATGAACAGGCCGGACATCAGCAGGTTCTGCAGGAACGCCGCATAGCGGGCGGCGTCGTCCCAGCCGAACTCCACCACGAACAGCAGCTGCACCGCGAAGGCCGCAATGCCCAGCAGGACGCCCCAGCCCACGAAGAGCTTCCGCGTGACCCACGCCGGGAGTTCGGACCTGCCGAACCTGAAAAAGGTATACAGGACCAGGACGTCAGCCAGGGCCCACACGATGTTGAAGACGCCCTGCGCAGAAAGCCCGGTAACGGCGGACCGTGAGGCGTAGATGACCTCCCAGGCGAAGTTCAGTGCCAGCGCCGCCGCCGGAATGGCATAACTCCGGTCCCTGAATCCGATCCGTATGGCCTCGATGTACACCAAGGACCAGGCCAGTCCGCTCACAATCGTCAGGAACAGGATCACGGCTCTCCTCCTTCCCCAATTCGCCGCCGAGCTCGCCGGAATGGAGCGGGATCGCCGGAAACTTACGGCGACCCCGCAGGTTTCCGGCGACTCCGGCCCGTGAACGCGCCGAACCGGCCCGCGAAACCTACACGCGGCCCAGGGCGTCGATGTCCTCAAGGAACTGCTCGTGGGCCTCCTTGCTCACCGTCGTCCGGGTTTCGGCGATGGCGTCGAGGTAGTCCTCCGTGGCGGGGCCCTTCCGGACTGCCTCGCGGACGGAAACGGAGCCCCCGGAGGCCAGCCCGCCGTCGTCGTACACTGCCTTTTCCAGGGCCCGCTGGGAGGCGCTGCGCGCCGCGAACTCGATATCGGCGGGGGAGAAGCCCTCGGTGCGGTCCACGAGCAGCTCGACGTCGACGTCGTCCACCACGGCGGCGGGGATGAAGCGCTGCCACATGGCTTCGCGGGCCTGGCGGTCGGGCAGGCCGATGGGAATGACGTAGTCGAACCGGCCGTGGCGCAGGAACGCCGAGTCCAGGGCGCGGATGAAGTTGGTGGCACAGACCAGCAGGCGGCCCGGCTGCTCGCGGAAGGCCGGAATGATCTTGAGGAGTTCGTTGGTGACGCCCTGCAGCGGCGACGGCGGCTCGCCCGAGCGCTGTGACGCGATCTCCTCCACCTCGTCGATGAACACCACGGCGTGCTCCAGCTCGGCGATCTCCAGGAACGTCTCGCGCAGCGCACCGGCCAGGCCTTTGGGGTCCGAGGCCAGCCGGGACGGGAACACCACCACGAACGGCCACTCCAGGCGGGAGGCAATCGCCTTGGCGAAGGTGGTCTTGCCCGTTCCCGGGGGACCGAACAGCACGACGGCGCGAGGCGGCACCACACCGTATTCATCGGCGAGGTCGGCCTCGGCCAGGGGGAGGACCAGCCGGCGCTCCAGCAGCTCCTTCTCGCGGCGCATGCCGGCCACGTTCTCCCACAGGTCGCGGGCGAGGACGCGGCCGCCCAGCAGGCTCAGCGGCTCAAGCTCCTGGCGCTGGACGGGAATGGTTCGCTCGAAGTAGCGCAGGTTCTTCTTCAGCAGGAAGCCGCGGCTCAGAAAGGCCTCCACCCGGGTTTCGGCCTCCGGCATGAGCGCTGAAAGCTTGTTCAGGCCGTGCGGCGCCATGCGGTTTTCGACGGCGGCCAGCAGCGACGTGCCGATCCCGCGGCCCCGGTACTCGGGCAGGGTGGCCAGGAAAACGATCCAGCCCTGGTCATGGGCGGCCCGGCCGACGGCGGCCCCCACCACCTGATCGCCCTGCACGGCCACGACTGCATGGTCCTTTTCGCACGACGCCAGCACTTCGGAGAGCGCGTAAACGGGCTCAACATTAGTGGCCTTGAGGGACTCCCACAGATGCAGGATGCCGTCCATGTCAGCCGAGTGAAAGTCCCTGATCCGCCAGTTGGTCATGAAGTTGCTCCTGTGTGGGTTCGTCGTTGAGCCTGGGCTCAGGTGCTCTGCTGAGCATAGGTGATCGCGCCCGCGCACGGGGTTGCAGGTGCGTTGCGTTACGCAGGACAGGCCCCGGAACTACGGCTGGGACGGGTCCTGGCCCTTGGCGCCCTTCCAGAGATGATGCGTGCGGTGGCTGCCGTCCGTGTGGACCACCAGGACCGGGCAGTCAGCGTGCGAGACGCAGGCCGAGCTCACGGATCCCAGGTGCATGCCGAGGAACCCGCCATGGCCGCGGCGCCCCACCACCAGCATCGCCGCACCGGCTCCGGCGTCCACGAGCTTGGCAGGCGCCGGTCCGCGGACCAGCTCCTGGCTCATGCCCTCCGGCGCATCCGGACCAAAGGCTTTGGCGATGGCCTCGGCCAGGGTCTTGGCAGCCGACTCCTCGAACGCCGCAAAGTCCGGGGGAACGTAGCCGGCATACATCTGCGGGAAGTCCCAGCAGGCGACGGCGTGGATCCGGGCGTCCAGGGCGGGCGCCAGCCGGGCCGCGAGCCGCAGCGCCTGGACCGATGATTCCGAGCCGTCGACGCCGACGACTACCTTGCCTGCCGTGTCCATCATGTTCTCCTTCGAAATGCCGGTACTCCTGCGCCGCTAGCTTGACGGCCCTTCCAGCAGCACCCCTGCGGGTGCGGCCTCGCGGAACCGGGCATCGATCTGCATCACGTCCCGGCCGGCGCGCTGCAGGAGGCTGGCGGCCACGCCCGCACGGTATCCGGAGGCGCAGTGCACCCAGATCCGGCCCTCCGGAAGCTCCCCGAGCCGGGCCAGCAGTTCGTGCAGCGGCACGTTCACGGCACCTGCCACGTGGGATTCGGCGAATTCATCCGCCCGCCGCACGTCGAGCACCGCGTCCTCGGGCGGCTTCTCATGCACGACGGCGGCCCAGCCGGTCCGCGGGTAGGAGGCCACCGGGGCGTTCGGCGCCAGGGCTGCGGGATCTGTTCCGACGGCGGCGTCCGGCCGGTCGATGCCGATCCGGGAGAGGTCGCGGACGGCGTTTTGCAGGTCATCCCGGCTGCCCACCAGCGTCAGCTTTTCGCCCCAGGGAATGACCCAGCCCAGGTAGGAGCTGAACCTGGATCCTGAGCCGTATTCGAAGCTCACGGCGCCTTTCAGGTGATTGCTGGCGAAGGCCACGCGGCGGCGCAGATCCACCACCCATTCGCCGTTGGCCAGCCGGGCGGCCAGCTCGTCGGCGCCGGGCGGGTCCGGCAAGCCCAGGTCGGCTGGCTGCGGGCCGGTGAGGTTAATGGGGGCCATGTGCGCGTAGTACGAGGGGTAGGCCGCAAGGTTGTCCAGGAGTTCGGCGATGAAGTGCTCGGGATCAGGATCGGTGAGTGCGTGGTTCGTGGCGAGCTGCTCGCCGATGGTCGATGCCTTGGCGGAGCTGGACGGCCCCACCGAGCAAAACGATCCGAAGCCGTGTGTGGGGTACAGGGCCGCCGCGGGTCCCGCCTCATCAACCAGCCGGCGGACGGAGGCGTACTGGTCCCTCGTCAGGCCATCGGTATCTGCGGGGCCGAGCAGATCGGTCCGCCCCACGGAGCCGTACAGCAGGCTGCCGCCCGAGAACACGGCCTGCTGCCCGTCGTCGGATGTGACGATGTAGGACAGGTGGGTGTGCGTGTGCCCGGGGGTGGCCACGGCCCGCAGGGTGAGGCGGCCGATCGGCAGGGTCTGGCCGTCCGAGATCGGTTGCCGCTCGAAGCCGACGGCGTCGGCTGCGTTGACCAGGTATGTGGCACCGTGGGCGCGGGCAAGGATCAGGCCGCCGGTGAGGTAGTCGTTGTGGATGTGGGTTTCGGCGACGTGTGTGATGCGCACCCCGGCGGCGCGGGCGGCTTCCTCGACGCGGTCCGTGTCGCGCTGGGCATCGATCACCAGGGCCACGTGGCCGTCGTGGACCAGGTAGCTGCGGTCCCCGAGCTGCGGGGTCTCGATGACAATGACGTCCATAAGCCGGTCCTTCGTGCGAACCCCTTGGAGTTCTGCTCCACTTTCCCGGCATGCGCGGACGCACCGGCCCGGTACGGCGGGGCCGGTGCCTCTCGGGGCCGCCCAAAGTGGTGCAGAAATGCCCGTCCCGGCGGTTTCAGACCTTCAGGGGAACGGGATGGACCTCGTCTGCGGGATGGCCTGTACGTTCGTGGATGCGCCTCACCGCGTCCGCCGAAGGAGCCTCCGACAGGCAGTAGACCACTCCAGCGTCAGGATCGGCCCACGCACTCTTAAAATTGACGTTTTCCTCATTCTGAATGGCAAGGTCGGCCTCGTGGGCAGCCTTAAGGTCCTCCCTGGTCAGACCCTTCATGTTGTGGTGGACATCCATGAATTCCGGCATGATGACGCTCCCTACATTGATTCGACGATGAATACCCGGGATGGAGCTGACGGTAGACCCGTGCCCTGCGCCCGTCAAGAGGATTAATGGCAGAACGACGGCGGCACGTGCGGTTCCGTGAAAACAGAACCGCACGCGCCGCCGTCGTGGTCAACGAGCTGGGTGGTGGGGGTTAGATGCGGTCGGCGGCGCCGGGGCCGGGGCGGTTGGCGATGACGGGGGACATGCCGGTGAAGCCGTCGCGGGTTTCGGCGATCTCGTGGATCTGCTTCCGGCAGGCGTACCAGCCGCCCACCATCAAGCCACAGGCGACGAGGGTCACGAGCAGGGTGAGGGGGGATTCGATGAAG
>NZ_JBDGML010000107.1:0-64960 GCF_057655195.1 Arthrobacter sp. Soil_N43 | reverse complement strand
GCCGAAGGAATCGAACGCGTTTCATCCGAGTCGCTGGCTGAGGCATCCGGCGTCAGCTCGTCCACGCTCCGCAAGGATCTCTCCCATGTGGGGTCGTACGGTACCCGCGGCGTGGGCTACGAGGTTCAGTACCTCAGCCGTCACATTGCCGCCGCGCTCGGACTTACACACGACTGGAAGGTTGCGATCGTCGGCGCCGGTAACCTCGGCAAGGCGCTGGCCAGGTACGGCGGGTTCGAGTCGCGGGGCTTCGACGTGGTGGCCATTTTCGATGCAGACCAGATGGTGGTGGGCAACGAGGTGGGCTGGCTGCGCGTGAGTGACGTGGCGGACCTGGAAACCGTGCTGGAGCGGACGGGCGCGAACATGGTGGTCCTCGCCTTGCCCGCGGCCGTGGCGCAGAGCGTTTGCGATCGCGTGGTGGCCGCCGGCGTGCACAGCATTCTCAGCTTTGCGCCCGTGATGCTGCAGGTTCCCGAGGACGTGAACCTGCGCAAGGTGGACATGGCCACCGAGCTGCAGATTCTGGCCTACCACGCGCAACGGGCGCAGACCCCGGGGCAACCGAACTAAAAGTCCGGCTCCGGAATCCGCGCCCGTCGGCGAGGAAGATGCCTAGCGGCCGAAGGGGCCGCTTCCGTAGGGGTTGGCGAACGGCTGCTGCTTCTGGAAGTAGGGTGACGCCGCAGGCATGTAGAGCATCACGATCGCCGCGATTCCCAGAATGACAGCGGCGGTGTTCAGGCCGAGGGGCAGAAACGAGAAGATGGACAGCGCCGCGAAAACGGTGCCCAGGATCCGGGCCCAGTTCTTGCCCTTGCGGACGTTGAACGCCACCAGGGCGTAGAGCCCGGCTAGGATCAGCGCAAAGACCACGATCGTGGCAATGAGGAAGCCCTTGATGTCTTCGAAGGCGATGTTCTGGCCGCTGCTCCGGACCTGGTCTTCGAACATGCTCCGCGTGGCGGGATCGTCGAGGGTCGGGATGCTCAGCAGCGTTGACAGGAGCATCAGGGCACCGGCCGCGATGATCATCCAGAACGCCCTGTTGACGGACTGCGGGACGCTGGCGGGACCGCCCTGGGCCTGCTCCGAGGGGTACTGGGCATACGGTGACTGGCCATAAGGCTGCTGTCCGTAGGGCTGCTGACCGTACTGCGGGACATTTTGGCCGAACGGCTGCTGTCCGTACTGCGGCTGGCCTGGCTGCGGCGCGTTCTGGCCGTACTGGGGCGCCGGAGGAACGTTCTGGCCATACTGCGGCTGTCCCGGCTGCGGCGCATTCTGCCCGTACTGCGGCACCGGAGGAACGTTCTGTCCGTACTGCGGGGCGTTCTGCCCGTACTGTGGCGCGTTCTGTCCGTACTGCGGCAGCCCGGTGCCATTCCGGCCCTGCTCGTGGGAACCCGGCTCGTTAGTACCCGGCTCGTTGGAATCCTGGCGGCCGGAAGTCGGGTCGTTCGGATTCGGAGGTTGGACTGGAGGAGTGCTCATGAGCGTTCCTTTGCGTTTTCGACGTAGGGTTCGGCCACCGGGTTCAGAAGCCTGCCCTGCCCCCAGCATGGTTCAGTTCAACCGTACCCCTCGGCGGCCGCCGCGAGGATCATTCCAGAGAGGTATTCGCGGAACCTGTGGCCATGGTCAGGGCCGCCCCCGGGCAGCGGCAAACCAGGTCTGCGCGTTGGGAACCCACATCAGCACGGTCGCGGCCAGGCTTGCCAGAAAACCGAGCCCGTTGCCGCCGCGGCCGTCCGTGAAGACGACGCTGATGAAGGACAGCAGCAATGAGGCCCCGGCAATAGCCGTCAGAGCCAGCCGGGCCCATTCGCGGCCTTCCTTCATCTTCAACGCCAGGACAATTTGTGCCCCGGAGAGCGCCACGGCAAACAGCACGAGCAACAGCACCAGGACCGCGAGCCCGGGGATGAACGCAAAGAGCACCAGGGCGCCGAAAATGCCAATCACTCCGCCGAGCAGCCCCAGCAGTCCGCCGATCACCCAGATCCAGTACGAGACCTTCAGCTCCATGGGCAGCCCGGTCACGCTGAAGAGCCCGGTGAAACCGCCCTGGGGCATGGCCTCGTAGAGGTTCCGGGGACGGTCGGCGGGCATCTCGAAGGGGAAGCGTCCGCTCCGCCCCGGGGGAACGGGGCGGTCACGCGGGGGCGGTTCGGAGCCCGGTTCCGCAGGCTCCGGTCCATCGCTCGGGTTGCTCATGGCTCTCACTGTAGACCGGCAATTTGGCTAATTCTAGGAGGGGTCGAACCACGCCAACGCCCCGCTCCGTGGAACCACGGGCGGGGCGTTGGCGGTGTGCCGCCCGTCATGCGGGCCTGGCATGCGAGTAAGCGCGTGCGCCTTACGCGGCAGGGGCGATGAAGGCCAGTTCGAGGTTGATGGCAACCTTGTCGCTGACCAGCACGCCGCCGGCTTCCAGGACGGCATTCCAGGTCAGGCCGAAGTCCTTGCGGCTGATGGTGGTTTCAGCGGAAACGCCGGCACGGGTGTTGCCGAAGGGATCCACGGCCACGCCGTTGAGCTCGGTTTCGAGGGCCACAGGACGGGTCACGCCCTTGATGGTGAGGTCGCCCTGGAGTTCGTAGCTGTCGCCCTTGGCCACGAGGCCGTTGGAAACGAAGGAGATCTCCGGGAACTTCTCGACGTCGAAGAAGTCTTCGCCGCGGACGTGGCCGTCGCGGTTGACGTCGCCGGAGTCGAAGCTCGCGGTCTGGATGGTGGCGTTGATCTTGGAGTCGGCCACGTTCTCGGCGAGGTCCAGGGTTGCGGTGGCTTCCTTGAACTGGCCGCGGACCTTGCTGATGCCCGCGTGGCGGACCGTGAATCCGATTTCGCTGTGTGAGGTGTCGAGGGTCCAGATGCCGGTGGTGACGTTAGCGGGAAGTGCCATGGTGGTTCTCCTTGGTTTCAGTGGTGCGTCGGATGATCTTGCAGTTGAAGGTTCATTGGTTGAACTCTCAACTAACTGCTGCATCCAGTATAAACATGCAAACGCATCTTTTATTCCGGCCCTTGGGAACATTTCGTAATTTTGTTGAGTTCTACTAGATGTAGAAGATTTCGTCATTGCCCCTGCCCTTTGAGAAACTGGTAGACATGCCCCAAGCCACTGTTCATTTGCTCCGCCACGGCGAGGTCCACAATCCTGCGGGCGTCCTGTACGGCCGGCTGCCGGAATTCCACCTTTCCGAGCTTGGCCAGCAGATGGCGCAGACGCTGGCGGACCACTTTCGCGACCGCGCAGACCACGGCGCAAAGATCGTCTACCTGGTGGCCTCCCCGTTGACCCGTGCGCAGGAGACTGCCCAGCCCACGTCCCAGGCGTTGGGGCTGGAGATCCATACGGACAGGCGCATCATCGAGGCGGAAAACCACTTTGAAGGCCTGCGGGTCACCAAGGCCGAGCTCAGGAAGCCCAAGCACTGGCCGAAGCTCGTGAACCCGCTGCGGCCTTCGTGGGGCGAGCCCTACAAGGATCAGGCGGCACGCGTGCGTGCAGCAGTCCAGGACGCCCGCGCCAAGGCGATCGAACTCGGCGGCGACGGAGCCGAGGCCATCATGGTCAGCCACCAGCTCCCCATCTGGGCCACGCGCCTCAGCGCCGAAGGAAAGCCGCTGTGGCACGATCCGCGCAAGCGCGAATGCACCCTTACGTCCCTGACGTCCCTCGTGTTCGACGACGACGGCACCCTGCTGCGCGTTGTGTACAGCGAGCCGGCGGCCGCCCTTCTTCCCGGTGCCTCCAGCACCCCCGGAGCCTAACCATGTCGAACCCCCCTGTAAGCTCGCGCCGCAGCGTCCTCGCTGCCGGAGGCCTGGCGTTGACGGCGCTTACGCTGGGCCTGTCCGGCTGCGCCCAGGAAGACGCGCTGGCCAAACAGGCAAAGGCGGGCGACAACAAGAACTACGTCGCCGGGGACGGCTCCGTGACGGAATTCGCCGCTGCGGACCGCAAGGCCGCCGTCGACATCCAGGGAACGCTCTTCAATGGCACCGCCGTCACTCCCAAGGATTTCCTGGGCAAGGTGACCGTACTGAATTTCTGGTTCGCCGCCTGCGCGCCGTGCCGGGTCGAGGCTCCGCTGCTTGAAGCGCTCCACCAGGAGTTCAAGCCCAAGGGCGTGCAGTTCCTCGGCGTGAACCTGCGGGATGAGAAGGCCACGGCGGACGCCTTCGACAAGACGTTCGGCCTCACCTACCCGAGCTTCAACGACAAGGACGGCGGCGTGCTGCTGTCCGTATCAGGCCTGGTGCCGCCGGGCGCCGTCCCCACAACACTGGTGGTGGACAAGCAGGGCCGAGTGGCCTCGCGCGTACTCGGGGAAATCCAGAAGGGCACCCTCAAGGCCCTCATCGAATCCGCCGTGGCAGAGTAGCGGGCGGCCCGTACCGTGAACAGCCCCTTCGCCGAAGCCATCCTGAACGGCTCGCTGCTCCTTGCCATTCCGGTGGCGCTGCTGGCCGGACTGGTCTCCTTCCTCTCTCCCTGCGTCCTGCCGCTGGTGCCTGGCTATCTGGGGTACGTCACGGGACTGACCGGCGTGGACCTCGAGAAACAGAAGCGTGGCCGCATGCTGGCCGGCATTGGCCTCTTCGTGCTGGGCTTTTCGGTGATCTTCGTGCTGCTCGGCGGCGCGTTTGGCCAGCTGGGCACGCTGCTCAGTCCCGGCCAGAACGGCTGGATCACGCAGCTGCTCGGAATCCTGGTGATTGTCATGGGCGTGGTGTTCATGGGCGGCTTCAGCTGGTTCCAGCGCGACGCCAAAATCCATGCGAAACCGCCAGCCGGCCTCTGGGGCGCTCCGCTGCTGGGGATCACGTTCGGCCTCGGCTGGGCACCGTGCATCGGCCCCACCTACTCCGCCGTCCAGCTCCTGAGCCTCTCCGGCGGTTCCTCCGCAGCGAAGGGTGCGTTCCTGGCCTTCGTCTACAGCCTGGGACTGGGCATCCCGTTCCTGCTGATCGCGCTGGCGGTGCGCCGCGGCGCCGGCGTGATGTCCTTCTTTCGCAAGCACCGGCTCGCCATCCAGCGGACCGGCGGGGGAGTCCTGATTGTCCTGGGGATCCTGATGGCCACAGGGCTGTGGGGCGCCTGGGTCACTGAATTGCAGTACTGGTTCCAAACCGACGTTAAGTTGCCGATCTGATGAGCGAGCGTGTGAAGTCAACCAAGAACCGTCCGGCCGGGGAATCCCCCAAGGATTCCGCACCAAAGGATGCCGTGAAGGAGGCCAAGGCCAGCGCGGCGCTGCCTGACCTGGGCGCCGGAGGCATGCTCCGCTGGGCCTGGACGCAGCTGACCAGCATGCGCACGGCGCTGTTCCTGCTGCTGCTGCTGGCCGTTGCGGCGGTGCCCGGTTCGCTGTTCCCGCAGCGTCCGGCGAACCCGTCGGTGGTCACGCAGTACATCAAGGACAACCCGGACTACGGCAAGATCCTCGACTCACTGCAGCTGTACGACGTCTACTCCTCGGCATGGTTCTCGGCCATTTACATCCTGCTGTTTGTCTCGCTGATCGGCTGCGTCGTGCCCCGGGCCATAGCGCACTACCGGGCCATGCGCTCCGAGCCGCCGCGGACTCCTAAACGCCTGTCCCGGCTGCCGGAGTACGGCACACTGGTGGTGCCCGCGGAGGCCGGTATCCCGGCGTCGGACGCCATTGAAGACGCAGCGGCGCTGCTCAGGAAACGCGGGTACCGCGTTGAGGTGAGGCACGACGACGGCGCGCGCCCGTCTTTGGGGGCAGAGCGCGGCTTCCTCAAGGAAGTGGGCAACCTTGTCTTCCACACCTCGCTGATCGGCGTGCTGGTCTCCGTGGCGGTCGGCGGCCTGTTCGGCTACAGCGGCCAGCGGATCCTCGTGGAGGGCGACACCTTCGTCAACACCCTCGTCGGCTACGACCAGTTCAACCCTGGCACCAACTTCCAGAGCAGCCAGCTCCAGCCGTACTCCATCCAGCTCGATAAATTCCAGATCAAGTTCGACCGGGAGTCCCAGGGCAAGTTCGGCCAGCCCATCGACTTCACGGCAGACGTCACCACGAAGGAAACCCCGGGGGCCCCGGCCAAGAAGGAAGTCCTCAAGGTCAATGAACCGGTGACGCTGGGCGGCACCAGCATTTACCTGACGGGCAACGGCTACGCCCCGGTGGTCACAGTGCGCGACGGCAACGGCAACGTCGCCATGCAGGGGCCGGTGGTCGCCAAGCTTCAGGGCGACAACTACTACTCGTCCGTGGTGATCAAGGTGCCGGACGCGAAGCCCGACCAGCTCGGTTTCGCCGGGTTCTTCCTGCCCACGGCCTTCGTGACCGACGAGGGCATTTCCTTCAGCGGCGATCCGGAACTGATCAACCCGCAGCTGAGCCTGAACTCCTACTATGGCGACCTCGGGCTCGACAAGGGCACCCCGCAGAACGTGTTTGAACTCGACGTCAAGGACCTGACGCCGCTGAATGCCCGCAACCTGGAAACGAAGGGCATCACGCTCGCGCCGGGCAAGACGGTCACCCTGCCGGACGGCAAGGGCTCCATCAGCTTCGATGGCGTGAAGCGCTATGTCGGCGTCGATATCCACCACAATCCGGGCCAGCTGTCTGCACTGATCTTCGCGCTGCTCGCAGTGGCCGGCCTGGTGGTCTCCCTCTACGTCAACCGCCGCCGCGTCTGGGTCCGCACCGGTAGCCACGAGGACGGCCGCACCATGGTGGAATACGGCCTGCTGGCCCGCGGCGAAGACCACCGCCTGGCCGGCGAAGCCGCGGCGATCCGTGCGCTGCTGCAGCGCGAGTGGGGCCTCGACGCGGACGGGCCCGGCACACCATCCTCCATTTCCTCACCAGCAGGCTCGGCTGAGCCGAAGAAGGACCGGTAATGTTCCCCATCAACGAAACCATGGGCCAGTACAGCGAGCTGTTCATGCTCCTCGCGGCGGGCACCTACACGGTGGCGTTCATCGCCTTCGCCTGGGACCTGGCCAAGAGCAGCAGGGCCCTCCGCGCCGTCGATCTGAAGGCGGCCGCCGCGGCGTCCCCTGAGAGTTCGTCCGACGCCGGCGTGAAGGTTCCGGTCGCGGCAGGCGCCGGGGGCCGCGTCGAGGGGCACCTGGCCGGACCGGCCGGCCGTGCCGAGCGGCCGTCGTCGTCCGTCTCCGCCAAAGCGCAGGGCACCGGCGGCGCGGCAGGGCAGACGGCGGACGCCAGCATGAGCTACGGCGCTGAGCGCCGGGCCCCCGCACGCGTGGCTGTTGCCCTGACCATCCTGGGCGCCGTGATCCACGCCGCCGGGGTGGTGACCCGTGCCATTGGCTCCGGGCGCGTGCCGTGGGGCAACATGTACGAGTTCCTGACCACCGGCGCGTTCGTAGCCGTGGCCGTGTTCCTCGTGGTGCTCATCCGGCGCGACCTGAGGTTCCTGGGCACATTTGTGGTGGGCCTCGTGATCATCATGCTGGTGGCGGCCTCCGTGGCCTACTGGACTCCCGTGGGCCACCTCGTGCCGGCGCTGCAGAGCTACTGGCTGGTCATCCACGTCTCCATTGCCGTGCTTTCCTCGGCGCTGTTTACACTGACGTTCGCGATGTCCGCCCTGCAGCTGGTGCAGTCCCACCGGCAAAGGACCATCGCCGCGGGCGGGGCGGACAAGCTGGGCTTCATGCGCCTCGTGCCGACCGCGCTGAGCCTGGAGAACCTTTCCTACCGGATCAACGCGATCGCCTTCATCGGGTGGACCTTCACGCTCATGTTCGGTGCGATCTGGGCCGAGAAGGCCTGGGGACGCTTCTGGGGCTGGGACACCAAGGAAGTGTGGACCTTCGTGATCTGGGTGGTCTACGCCGGCTACCTGCACGCACGTGCAACCCGTGGCTGGACAGGAACCCGCGCTGCATGGCTGTCGATAGTGGGCTACCTGTGCGTGGTTTTCAACTTCACCATCGTGAACCAGTTCTTCAACGGCCTGCACTCCTACTCGGGGCTGTAGGGACGTTCCCTTCGCCGTTTGCGATTTGCCGTGTGCCCCAAAGGGCCGCTCAGCATGCTTGCTGGGCGGCCCTTTCTGGCCAGTCAGTAGGCTTTGACCCAGTCAGTAGGCTTTGACGCGCTGTTCGACGATGAGGTGGATCAGGGCAAACACCCCATGCCGATCGATGGCCTCGAATGCGGAGTCGAGGGCGGCCGGCACGTCCTTGTCGTTGGTGACTGTGACGCCGAAACCGCCGAAGGCCCGGGCCATGAGGCCGAAGTCGGGGTTCTTCAGCTGTGTGCCGGAGACTCGGGAGGGATAGTGGCGTTCCTGATGGGTGCGGATGGTGCCGTACTCCTGGTTGTCCATCACGATGATCAGCGGCGTGGCGCCATACTGGGCCGCGGTGGCCAACTCCTGGCCGTTCATGAGGAATTCCCCGTCGCCGGCAATGGTGACCACCTTGCGCTGCGGGTCGGCCAGCGATGCGGCGATGGCAGAGGGTACGGAATAGCCCATGGACCCGTTTCTGGCGCTGATCATCGAGGCGTAGCGCCGGGTGGGGAAGTATCGGTGAGCCCAGTTGGTGTGCTCGCCCGCCCCGAAAGTCACCATGGCGTCCTCGGGCAGCCGCGGGACGAGGTTCGCCATCAGTGTGTCCATCCTTGCTGGTGCGTCGCAGGGCGTAGCTGACGGCAGGCCGGCGAAAGACACCTGCTCGGCCCGCATCCTGCCCGTCCAGGCCTTCCACTCCTCCTTCACGGGCAGCTCGATGCGGGCGAGGTCCCGAACGAATGCGTCCGGTTTCGCCACGATCTGCCGCGAGACCGGGCCCGAGCGGCCGCGCAACGAAGGATCTATGGTCACCAGGAAATTCTTCTTGTTCCAGTCCTGCCTGCAGACAAAACCGTCCGTGATGACATCCCCCGGAACCGTGCCGATGAACACGAGCAGATCGGTTTCCTCAAGAAGGTCGTACGTGGGGCGGGGGCGGCCATAGCCGATCGGACCGACGTAGGACGGCGAATCGAAGGAGACTGTTCCCTGCGTGCGCCATTCCGCGGCAGCCGGGATGTGATGTTTTTCCAGCCACTCGGTGAGCTGGCTGGCCGCTGCCTGGGTCCAGTCGTTGCCGCCGGTGACAAAGAGCGGCTTCGTGGAGTTGGCCAGTGCGGTGGCCAGCGCTTCGGCGTCGGCGGTGCTCATGCCGCCCGCCGCCACCGGGATGGCGGGGTGCAGGGCCGGATCAATCTGCTGGCGGATGATGTCTTCCGGCAAGCCCACCACTACGGGCCCCGGCCGTCCGCTCATGGCTGCGAACATCGCTTCGGCCACGATCTCGGACGCCCGCTCGGCATGGTCAAGGACCATGACGCGCTTGGCACCCGTGTCGAACCAGGCCTTGATGTCGAATTCCTGGAACGCCTCCCGGTCACGGTGGGCAAAGGGGATCAGCCCGACGAAGAGCAACATCGGTGTGGAGTCCTGCCAGGCGGTGTGCAGCCCGACGTGGGCGTTGGCCGCGCCAGGCCCCCGGGTGACCATGGCCACGCCCGGACGCTGGTTCATCTTGCCGTCGGCCTCGGCCATGTAGGCGGCGCCGCCCTCATGTCTGCAGACCACGGTATCGATGTCGGAGCCGTGCAGCCCGTCCAGCACGTCCAGGAAGCTCTCGCCGGGAACGACGTAGGTGCGTTCGACTCCGTGGGCCACGAGGGAGTCAACAATCACGTGCCCGGCGGATTTCAGGGCGTTGCTGCCGGCGGTCTTGCCGGCGGTCTTGTTGGGCGCCGGGCTGGCCGGAGCAGCAGGCGGGAGCGTTTGTGCCGCGCCGTGGTTGGGGGTGTGGCCTTCGAACGGTTGCGTGTGGGTTGCGGTCATGGTGTGTGCGGACTCCGTTGTCATCACTGCTTGTCTTCTTGGCTTGGGGTGTTGGTTATGTTCATTGGGTGGAAGCGCCGGTGGATGCCTAGTCGGTCTCCGGCCCGGTGCAGAAGAAACAGCCGTCCTCGCAGCTGTCGTTCGCCTGGCTTTCCTTTGGCGGCCGGTCGGGCTGGTGGCTCAGCAGGGTTCGTCGGTTCATGGCGGGCTTTCATTCTGTTCTTGTGGTCGGGGTCTGGAGGCGCGAACGTACACTTGGGGCCCTTGGTTTTGGGGCCTTAAGTGTCCGTTCGCGCTGGGTGGTGGGGGTTAGATGCGGTCGGCGGCGCCGGGGCCGGGGCGGTTGGCGATGACGGGGGACATGCCGGTGAAGCCGTCGCGGGTTTCGGCGATCTCGTGGATCTGCTTGCGGCAGGCGTACCAGCCGCCCACCATCAAGCCACAGGCGACGAGGGTCACGAGCAGGGTGAGGGGGGATTCGATGAAGACCATGACGAGCACGCCGAGGAGGAACAGCAGGGAGAGGTAGCCGGTGTAGGGGGCGCCGAACATCCGGAAGGAGGGGCGTTTGAGCCAGCCCTTGTCGGACCAGCGTTTGAGTTGCATCTGGCAGAGCACGATGGTGGCCCAGGTGACGATGATGCCGACGGAGGCGACGTTCAGGACGATTTCGAAGGCCTGGGCGGGGACGAGGTAGTTCAGCGGGACGCCGAGGAGGGAGACGCCGGCGGTGATGGCGATGCCGCCGTAGGGGACGCCGGCTTTGTTCATGCGCTGGGCGAATTTCGGGGCGGAGCCGGCGACGGACATGGAGCGCAGGATCCGGCCGGTGGAGTAGAGCCCGGCGTTCAGGGAGGACAGGGCGGCGGTGAGGACGACGAGGTTCATGATGACGTCCACGCCCTGGATGCCGATGGAGCCGAAGAACGTCACGAAGGGGCTGACGCCTTTTTCGTAGGAGGTGAAGGGCAGCA
The DNA here is from genome assembly GCF_057655195.1 of Arthrobacter sp. Soil_N43. Classification (NCBI taxonomy): domain Bacteria; kingdom Bacillati; phylum Actinomycetota; class Actinomycetes; order Micrococcales; family Micrococcaceae; genus Arthrobacter; species Arthrobacter sp. Soil_N43. The sequence continues at coordinate 54,125 of NZ_JBDGML010000107.1, read as the reverse complement.
GCAGGGCCAGCAGGATGACGGAGCCGACGTAGAACACGGCGATGCGGAAGACGACGGAGTTGATGGCCTTGGGCATGATTTTTTCGGGGTTTTCGGTTTCGCCGGCGGCGGTGCCGACGAGTTCGATGGAGGCGTAGGCGAACAGGACGCCCTGCATGAGGATGATCATGGGCAGCAGGCCGTTGGGGAAGATGCCGCCGTTGTCGGCGATGAGGCTGAAGCCGACTTCCTGGCCGTCCACGGGGGTGCCGAAGATGACGAAGTAGGTGCCCACGATGAGGAACGCGACGAGGGCGGCGACTTTGATGAGGGCGAACCAGAATTCCATTTCGCCGAAGACTTTGACGGAGACGAGGTTCAGGCAGAGCACGACGACCAGGGCGATCAGTGCCCAGGCCCATTGGGGGACGTCGGCCATCCAGGGGATGTATTTGCCGAAGAAGTTCATGTAGAGGGCGGCGGCGGTGATGTCCACGATGGTGGTGGTGGCCCAGTTGATCCAGTAGAACCAGCCGGAGATGAAGGCGGCCTTTTCGCCGTAGAACTCCCGGGCGTAGGAGACGAAGGAGCCGGAGGAGGGGCGGTGCAGGACGAGTTCGCCCAGGGCGCGCAGGATGAGGAAGGCGAAGAAGCCGCAGACGGCGTAGGCGATCACGAGGGAGGGGCCTGCGGCGTTGAGCCGGCCGCCGGCGCCGAGGAACAGGCCGGTGCCGATCGCACCGCCGATCGCGATCATCTGGATCTGCCGCGGCTTCAGGCTCTTGTGGTAGCCCTTATCCTCCGCGTGAAGGAGCGATTCGGTGGCATGCGCCTGGGCCGGGACGGTATGGTCCGTGACGGCCTCGTACTGACCAACCTCGTCATTGGGGTTGTAGGGCATGGGTGATCCTTTCGACCGGTTGAAGATCTACATGAGGGGTGGAACAGGAAAGTGTGGGGGGAGCAGGAAGCGCGGGGACCCGCGGAGCCGGATCAGAAAACGGACCATCCGGTACGGTCGGAGAGATCGGCGAGGGCCGCCGTTCCTGCCAGGGAATTTCCCTTGGAGTCCAGCCGCGGGCTCCAGACGCAGATGGAGCACTCCCCGGGTACGACCACGAGGATTCCGCCGCCCACCCCGCTCTTTCCGGGCAGGCCGACGCGGTAGGCGAACTCACCGGCGGCGTCATACATGCCGCAGGTGAGCATGATGGATCCGATGCGTTTGGCTTCGCTCCGGGAGAGCACGGTGCCGTTTGTTCCGCGCCCGCCGCGGGCAAGGAAGAGGCCGGCCTTCGCCACTTCGACGCAGCTCATCATGATGGAGCACTGCCTGACGTAGTTCTCCACCACGGCCTCGGCGGGCCGGTGCAGGTTGCCGAAGTCCTTCAGGAAGTGGGCCAGGGCCAGGTTGCGGCTGCTGTTGGCCAGCTCGCTCTTTGCGGCCGCCTCATCGATGAACGGACCCTGCCGGCCGCCGTGCGGCCCAGCTTGGTCGCGGAGGAACTGCAGGACATGCCCTGCGGAGTCAGGGAACCTTTCCGTCAGGTGGTCGGTCACCACCAGGGCGCCCGAGTTGATGAACGGATTCCGGGGGATGCCGTGCTCCACTTCCAGCTGCACCAGGGAGTTGAACGAGGTTCCCGACGGTTCGCGGAGCACCCGGGACCACAGCGTCCCAGGGTCATCGGCGCTGAGGGCCATGGCCAGGGTGAAGACCTTAGAGATGCTCTGGATCGAGAAAGGGACGTCGGCGTCGCCGGCGCTGAACACGTCCCCGGCCGTAGTGGCCACCGCAATTCCGAAACGGTCGAAGGGCGGGGATGCCAAATGGGGGATGCTGGCGGGGATCGATCCCGCTTCACTCCGGGGCCGGTGGGACCGGACAATGTCAGCCAGGACCAGGCCAAGAGGCGGTGAATCGAGTGCTGTCATCATTTCTTGTCCAGATGCTCCTTATGCTTACCGGCCCACTCCTGGATGTGGAGCAGCGCCACCAGTGAATGACGGGGATTGCTGAAGTTCAGGCCGGTGACCCGGCCTACCTTGCTGATCCTGTAGTAGACGGTGTTCTTGTGCAGCTTCATCCGCTGGGCGCATTCGGCCACGTCCAGCGACGCTTCGAAAAACACGCGGAGAGTTTCGGCCAGCTCGCTGTCGTCGCGGAGAAGGGTCCACAGGCTGTGATGGCGGAAGTCGGAGGCGGTGAAGTTCTCAACGGCCTCGTGGAACAGGATGTCCACTTCGAAGTCGTCTACGGTGGCCACTGAGGCGGTGCCCGACCGCCGCATACAGCCGAGCAGGGCCTCCGTTTTGGCGGTCACGGAGTGGATTGACAACAGGTCGGGGGCGACGGGTCCCACTGCCGCAAACGGTCTGATGCCCAGATGCTTACCGGCGTCCCGGACGATGGCCTCGGCGAGGCTCCGGAGTCCGGCTTCGGCGTTGGCGGACTGCAGCGCCGGGACGACCACTGCGGTATCGCCGTTGAACTGCCCCACGATGGCTGAGGGTTTGTAGGCCGCCGCATGAATGGACGCCAGGCTGGCGAGTTCGCCGTGTTTGAGGGCTGCATCGTCTGCCTGCGCCTCAGCCTCCGACATTCCCAGCAGGATCAGTGCCGAGGGGAGGTCCGCTGGGATCTTTTCGCTGTGGGCACTCGCGGCGGCTTCTGCCGGACCCGACAGGATTCGCGCAATCCGGTCCTCTCGCATGTGCACCGACTGCTCGTTGCGGTAGCGGATCAGCTCGGCTGACGCCCGCGCGGCCGATCCGGTCAGGACATAGTCGACGTCGTCGCCGAACCCGCCGCCGGTTTCCTGCAGCCAGATGTACCCCATGATGCGTTCTCCGGCGAACAGGGTGGTGGCGACGCGCTCCCGCAGGCCGTCCTGGGGGCGGGCCGGAACCCTGACGGGCAGGCGAGTCCGGTGCAGTTCCCGGTAGGCGCCGAGGTCCTTGAGGAGGAGTTCGTATTTCCGCGGACCGCGGCGGGCAAGGATAGACGCCTTCCGCAGCTCATCGATGTCGTTGGTCACCGTGGAGTAGGCCAGGACCTTGTTCGCGGCATCTTCGATCACCACGTGACTGGAGGTCAGGCGGGCCGTGGTCTGCGCGATGGCGAACAGGTCCTCTTCAAGCAGCGTCAGTACCTCGCTCTGGTAGCTGCGTGGCTGGATCCGGTCCTTGGCAATGGAGAGCAGCCGGTCCCAGTCCGCAGCCGGATCCACCAGGAGGAGGCCGGTTCCGGCAGCCCGGAGCAGCTCTTCGGCTTCTCCAAGTTCCCCGGGCCCGCCCTTGACGGCAAGCACCAGCGGAGGGTTCTTCAGAAGGCGCCGCAGCGCCGGCAAAGCGGAGCGTCCGCGAACCCCGATGAGCAGGACGAACGCGGCCCCGCCGTCGGACGTCTCGTCGTCGGCGTCAACGATCAGAAAGCGTTCAATAGGAGATTCGGCGTGCTCGGGTCGAAGAATCAGGCTCGCGAAACCCAGAGGGAGATCCAACAGGATGTCGTCCACCGTAGCTGTGCCCATGTGCGTCCTTTGACATTGACTGCCGCCCGGACGGCTCTGTCCGGACACCCAATGCTATCCACAGCGGATCCCGGAAAATATGGATCAAAACCTAAATCCGGCGGTGGGTTTTCGGTCCGGGAACCAATGCGGGCCGGCCCGGGCGGGAGTCAGTGCCGGGCAGGAGTCGAAGGGAGGGTGCCTGCCCTACTTGACCTCGGGGTTTCCTTCGGCGCTCGCGTCGCCGGCGCCTGACGCGCCCGACTCGCCTGTGCCGCGGGAGGCATCGTCGTTCTTGCGCTTGGTCTCGAGGTCGTCCTTCAGCTTGCGCAGACGCTCCGCCTCGGCCTGGTTGCGGCGGCGCTGTTCCAGGTTGCGGAGGAAATCGGGGTCGTCGTCAGGGGCGGTGGGGTGGGCGTAGGCCCGCCGGACCGGTGCCTCATAGCGCGGGCGGCCGATGAGGAACCACAGGGCTGCGCCCACGATGGGAAGGAAGACAACGATGATGATCCACGTCGTTTTGGAGAACCCTCGGGTCAGGGTCGCATCAGTCCGGATCACGTCCACCAGTCCGTAGACGTATATGGCAAGAACGGCGACTGCAATGGCAACACGGAGCATGCATTCAGTCTAGCCGTCACATGACCCGGCGGAGATTACAGTATGTGCACAGCCAGTGCCAGAGATTTCCGGCCCTCGGACGAGGCTGTTTTGAGGCAGCTGACGCCCGGCCGCAGGCTCCGTCCAGGGTTGGCGGCTAAACTTGGATCGTGGCTTTTGTGAAATACTCCCTGATCCGTCTCGCCCTCTTTGTGCCGCTGTTTGCACTCTTCGTGTTCCTGCAGTTGGGCTGGCTCCTTGCCGTGATCTGCGCTGGACTCATTTCCTTTGCCATCAGCTACCTTTTCTTCCAGAAACAGCGGGATGCTGCAACGGCCTCCCTGCATGCGCGGTTCTCCGGCAGGGCCAAGCCCCTGCGCACCGCCGGTGAAGTGGCCGACGCCGAGGCTGAGGACCGGCTGACCGATGCCCACCCTGACGTGACAGTCCGCAACGAGATCCGGAACAGCGAAGCCCCGAACAGGGAAAACCCGAACGGCAAGCCCCGGAACCAGGAAGCGTAGAACCCGCTTTCCTCTCCGGCCGCGGCCTGCCGAGCGGTGCGGCCGCCGGCGCTACCGCCTACTGCCCGTGGCTCAGCACCAGCCCCAGCGAGAACAGCGCGGCGTAGCCAAGATTGATCAGGCCGGTCTGCTTCAGGACGGGAATGAGGGCCTTGCGATTTCGGCCGTTGATCATCAGCCAGGCGGGCATCAGGCTGGCGGGGATGAGGAGCAGGACAATCAGCATCCAGGGCCGTGTGGGCGCGAGAATCACCACCAGCAGGATGGCCACGGCGAGCATCAGCACGTAGCTCTCACGGGCATGCTTGTCGCCCAGCCGCACGGCAAGGGTGCGTTTTCCGGCCTGGATGTCGGACGGGATGTCGCGGACGTTGTTGGCCATCAGCAGGGCGCAGGCAATGAGACCGGTGCCGATGGAGCCAATGACCGCCGGAAGACTCAACTGGCCGGCCTGGGTGTAGGTCGTGCCGAGGGTCGCCACGAGCCCGAAGAAGACGAACACGAACACATCGCCCAGGCCCATGTAGCCATACGGGTTCTTGCCCCCGGTGTAGCCCCACGCCGCCATCACGCAGCCAACGCCCACCAGCAGCAGCCACCACGTCTGGGTGATGATGATCAGGGCCAGGCCAAACAGCATGGCCACGGCAAACGCGCCGAATGCCGCGTACTTGACCTGCTCCGGGCGGGCTGCGCCTGACCCGACCAGCCGCAGCGGTCCCACACGGTTTTCGTCCGTGCCGCGGACCCCGTCAGAGTAGTCGTTGGCATAGTTGACGCCGATCTGCAGGAGCAGCGCCACAAGGGCCGCGAGAATGGCATTGAGGGGGCGGAAGGCGTCCATCTCAAAAGCCGCCGCCGTGCCGATCAGGACAGGGGCGATCGCTGCCGGCAGGGTGCGGAGCCGGGCGCCTTGGATCCATTGTGCGGCTGTGGCCACGGTGAGTACCTCGTGTTGGTTCGGTGGAGCGTTGCGCGCGCAGGCAGCGCGGCAGTAGTGGTGCAGAACCGCCCGGCGCAGATGAGCCCGCGCCGGAGCGGAACTAGTCTATTTTCCCTGATGCAGGGCGTGCAGCCGTTCAATCATGGCCAGCCTGTCGGGTTTACCGTTGGGCAGCATGATCAGGGAGCTGGCCGGCAGGACGGTCTTGGGCGCCAGCAGGCCCAGCGTCCGGTGCCATTCTTCAGCCAAGGCCGCGCCGTCCGCGCCGTCGGCGGACGAGTCGCCGGATGCGTCCCCGGACGGGGCCGGGCGAGAACCGGACACCGCAACATAGGCAGCCACGGCCTGTCCCCACTTCGCGGACTGGACGCCTGCGACAAAAGCCGCCGTCACGCCGTCGAACTTCTCCAGCTCTTCCTGCACATGGGCCGCGGAGATCTTGATGCCGCCGGTGATTATGACGTCGTCGGCGCGGCCCAGCACGGTCAGCCGGCCGTCGGAATCCAGCTCCCCGAGATCGTTGGTCCGGTACCAGCGGACGCCGTCCTCCTCGGTGAAGGCCTCCGCAGTCAGCCCGGGAGCATGAAGGTAGCCAGCCGCCAGCGTGGCACCGCCGAGGTGGATGCGCCCGTCGTCGGACAGCCGGACGGCCACGCCCTCGAGCGGAAAACCGTCATACACGCAGCCGCCGCAGGTTTCGGCCGCGCCGTAGGTGGTGATGATACGGATGCCGGCGTCGCGGGCAGACTCAAGGAGGGCCGCCGGAGCCGGTCCGCCGCCGAGCAGGATGCCGTTGAAACGGCGCAGCACCGCGAGCGTGTCCGCGGACGGGTTGGCCAGCAGTCGCTGCAGCTGCGAGGGCACCAGGGACGTGAAGCGGATTTTGTCCGTCAGTTCCAGTGCCGCGGCCGTGAATCCGTCCACGGTGAACCCGTTGGACAGGTCCATGGCCCACGGCCTCGTCCCGGCGAACAGCGAACGCACCAGCACCTGCACGCCTGCGACGTACTGCACGGGCAGGGCCAGGAGCCATTGGCCTTCGCCTTTGAGCGCGAAGGCGGTGGCCATCGACGAGGCGGCGAGGGCGTCCACCGTCAGCACCGTGGCTTTGGGCGTCCCTGTGGAACCGGACGTGCGCACCACCACGGCGGCGTCGTCGATCCCGGCGCTCTCCACCAGCGTCACCACAGGCTCACCGTTTGGGCCGGCGGAAAGTTCGACGGCGGGGCCCTCACCGTGGAGGGCCGCAGCAAGCGCCTTCAGGGCTGGCTCGATGTTCACGTGGTCCTCCTAGGAGAAGTGTGCTTGGGGGCTGGTTTCCTTGGAGTCATGGGGGCTGCCTTTGCGTCGCGCCGGTTAGAAGTCGTGCCGGGCTTAGAAGTAGTACGGGAACCTGGACCATTCCGGGTCCCGCTTCTCGAGGAACGCCTCTTTGCCCTCCACGGCTTCATCGGTCATGTAGGCCAGGCGTGTGGCTTCACCCGCGAAGACCTGCTGGCCGGCCAGGCCGTCGTCGGCGAGGTTGAACGCGAACTTGAGCATGCGGATGGCCTGCGGCGACTGCCGGGCGATATCCGCGGCGTATTCGAGCGCCACGTCCTCGAGCCGTTCGTGGTCCACGGCCTCGTTCACGGCGCCCATGCGGACCATGTCGTCGGCGGAGTACTCCCGGGCCAGGAAGAAGATCTCACGGGCACCCTTCTGCCCGATCTGGCGGGCCAGCAGCGCGGAGCCGTAACCGGCGTCGAAACTGCCCACCGTGGCGTCGGTCTGCTTAAACTTGCCGTACTGGCGCGAGGCGATGGTGAGGTCCGAGACCACATGCAGGGAGTGCCCGCCCCCGGCGGCCCAGCCGTTGACGACGGCGATGACCACCTTGGGCATGGTCCGCATCAGCCGCTGGACCTCCAGGATGTGGAGGCGGCCGGCGCGGGCGGGGTCGATGGTCTCCTGGGTCTCGCCGTCGGCATAGCGGTACCCGTCCCTGCCGCGGATCCGCTGGTCCCCGCCGGAGCAGAACGAGTGCCCGCCGTCCTTGGGGGAGGGGCCGTTGCCCGTGAGCAGGACCGTGGCGACGTCCGGGGTCATCCGGGCGTGGTCCATGGCCCGGTAGAGTTCGTCAACCGTGCCGGGCCGGAAGGCGTTGCGGACCTCGGGGCGGTCGAAGGCGATCCGGACGGTGGGCAGGTCCCGCACCACCGCGCCGTCCTCGGAGCGCTCCACCTGCCGGTGGTACGTCATGTCCTGGAAGTCGTCGAAACCTGACACGGTGCGCCAGCGCGACGGGTCGAACACATCGGATACCTTGGCGGGGATTTCGTTGCTCACCGTCCAAGTCTAGTAATCGCGTCAGCTGATGCAGAACTCGTTGCCTTCGGGGTCCGCCATGGTGTGCCATTCGTGAGGCCCCTGGCTGGCCGTCCACAGGAACGTGGCGCCCCGGGCTTCGAGCTGCGTGCGGACCTCGTCCTTGTCCCGTCCGTCCAGGGCCACATCCCAGTGCACACGGTTCTTGACGGTTTTCCCCTCCGGCGCGGTCTGGAACAGCAGGCGGCGCTGGGGTTTCTTGGCGTCGATTTCTTCGGTCGGGCGGATCGCGCAACCCTCCCGCCAGACCAGCTTGCCGTTGTGCACCTGCGTCTCCGCGTCGGTGGCAAACCCCTGATCGATCATGGACCGGATGAACGCCTCGTCCTGCGGCTCCACCGACCACTCCAGCGTTTCTGCCCACCAGTCGGCGAGATCATGTGGATTCTTGCAGTCGACGACGATCTGAATGTTGAGTCCCATGGGACAAAACTACGACGACGGCGGTCTCCCTGAACAGGGTGGCGGCGGCAGCGCCGCGGGTTCCTAGCCCTGCACCTGCTGCATCTGGTCGAGGAGTTCCGGTGGAATGGTGTACAGGAAGATGGCGGCCAGCAGGTTCTTGGCCGCGTGGACGAAGTAGGAGAACATCAGGTTCCGCCCTGTCCACACGTAGACGAACACGAGCGTTGCGCCCATGGCCAGGTACGGCATCAGGGCCGTCAGCGTGAGCGCCTCCTGGCCGACGATGTGGAGGGCGGCGAACAGCACGACGGACAGGGCGCAGCAGACCCAGATGTTGACGCGGCGGCTGAGCTTGCCGATGAGCAGGTGCCGGAAGATGTATTCCTCCACGAACGGGCCCACCACCACGATGAGCGGCACCATGAGCCACGCCGGAACCTGCTGCATGAGCGCCTGGAGCCCGGCCTGGTTGACGGAGGTCTCCGTGGTGCCGCCCAGGACCACGAGGATCGCGGTGAAAATCATCATGGCGATGACAGCCAGCGGCACCATCGCGGCTGTAAACCAGGGCCTGGTGGCCAGCACCTTGAGGTCGCGCGCCACGACCTGCCGCGCGGCGAAGAGCGCCAGGATGCCGACGCCGCCGTAGAACAGCAGGTTCACTGCGTAAGACGCGACGGCTGGTGTCGGAGCCAGCATCCGGAGCAGCGGCAGGAGCAGTTCCCCGGCTACTGCGAAGAAGACGGCAATGGCCACGTACAGCGCCACGGTGGTGTAGTCGAGCGGCGAAAACCGGTAAAGTTCCGGGCGCGGAGCGGGGAGGGGGCGTCGGGTTGTCACCATGCCTCCAGCCTAGTCCTGCGTCGGCGCTTCGGGCCCTCCGGCCGGGACTGCGGGAACGCCTTCCCGCGTAGCCTGCGTTGCAGTGGCCATGACCCTCCCGTTAGAATATTCGGCATGCCTAACTTTCTGTTTCGGTGCGCCAAAGTAGTCCGCCGAACCGTTGCCTTCCGGAGTGCAGCCACGCGCTCCGGTTCCGGCACCTCTGATCACCGTCCACATGCCCGCACCGCAGCCGCGACTGCCCGCGCCACGCGGGCCGGCAGACTGAAGTGCGCGGCCGCCGTCGTGCTCCTTTCCCTCTCGCTTACCGCGTGCGCCGGCAATGCGACCGGAAACGGCGACGACGGCCGGCCGGTCGTGCTGACCACGTTCACGGTGCTCGCCGACGTGGCGAAGAACGTGGCCGGTGACAAACTCCGGGTGGAGTCCATCACCAAGGCCGGGGCGGAGATTCACGGCTACGAGCCAACACCGGGGGACATCCGGAAGGCGTCGCAGGCCGACCTCATCCTGGACAACGGACTCAACCTTGAAGCCTGGTTCGCGCAGTTCGTGGAGGGCATGGACGTGCCGCACGCGGTGGTGAGCGAGGGCGTGGACGTCATGAACATCAGCGAGGACGCCTACAAGGGCAAGCCCAACCCCCATGCGTGGATGTCGCCGGTCAACGTCCAGATCTACGTGGACAACATGGTCAAGGCCTTCTCCGAGCTGGACCCCGGCAACGCTGCCGTGTTCGAGGCCAACGGCAAGGCCTACAAGGCAAAGCTGCAGGCCGTACAGGATGAGATGAAGGCGAAGCTGGCCGCTGTCCCCAAGAACCAGCGGGCGCTGGTGACCTGCGAAGGAGCCTTCTCCTACCTCACGCGCGATGCCGGCCTCCAAGAGGTGTACATCTGGGCGGTCAACGCCGAACAGCAGGCCACTCCCCAGCAGATCACCGAGGCCATCGGCTTCGTGCGGAAGAACAAGGTTCCCGCCGTCTTCTGCGAGTCCACGGTCTCCGACGCCCCGATGCAGCAGGTGGTGGAAGCCACCGGCGCAAAGTTCGGCGGCGTGCTCTACGTGGACTCCCTGTCCGAAGCCGACGGCCCCGTCCCCACGTACTTGGACCTCATCAGGCACGACTCCAAGGTCATCACTGCCGCACTGACCGGCGGGGCGTCGTGAGCACGCACGCAGCCCGCGGGCAGGCGCCCTTGGGGCAGTCCGCGCCGCAACCAGCCATCCAGGTGGAGGGCGTCACCGTGCACTACGGCGAAGTGCTCGCCCTGGATTCCGCTTCACTGAGCCTCGACCACGCCAGAATCTGCGGCCTGATCGGCATGAACGGCTCCGGGAAGTCCACGCTGTTCAAGGCCATCATGGGCATGATCAGGCCCGACGCCGGGCGCGTGCTGATCAACGGCGCACCGCCGGCCAAGGCACGCAAGGAGGGCGGGATCGGCTACGTCCCGCAGAGTGAGGACGTCGACTGGCAGTTCCCGCTGTCCGTGCGGGACGTGGTGATGATGGGCCGCTACGGACACCAGGGCTTTACCCGCCGCCCCTCCAAGGCTGACCGGGCTGCTGTCGACGAGGCACTGGACCGGGTGGAACTCTCACAGTTTGCGGGCCGGCAGATCGGCCAGCTCTCGGGCGGGCAGAAAAAGCGTGCCTTTGTGGCCCGGGGCATTGCCCAGGGGGCCACGATAATGCTGCTTGACGAGCCCTTCGCAGGCGTGGACAAGCGCTCGGAGGCCACCATCACGCGTCTGCTGCGCGAGCTCGCCGCCGACGGCTGCACCATCCTGATCTCCACCCATGACCTGCACGCCCTCCCGCAGCTGTGTGACGAAGCCGTGCTGCTGATGCACAAGGTGCTGATGCACGGAGCTCCGGACGTGGTGCTGCAGCCTGAGAACCTAGCGATGGCGTTCGGACTGGACGTCCTGAACCGGGACGGCGCGGGCGAGCGGGAGGGCGCAGGCCACCGCGACGGCGCGGGCGACCGGCAACCCGCCCAGGCCACTGACCACGAGCGGGGAATCTGATCATGGACCTCATCACTCTCCTCATGGAACCCCTCGGCTACGACTTCATGGTCCGCGCCATCGTCACCACGGCGCTCGCCGCCGTCGTATGCGCGGTCCTGAGCTGCTGGCTCGTCCTGATCGGCTGGTCGCTCATGGGCGACGCCGTCTCCCATGCCGTGCTTCCCGGCGTCGTCCTTGCCTACATCGTGGGGGCGCCGTTCGCCCTCGGTGCGCTGGTGTTCGCGCTGATCGCAGTGACCTTGATCGGGGTGGTCCGCAACACGAGCCGGGTGAAGGAGGACGCCGCGATCGGCATCGTGTTCACTTCCCTGTTCGCCCTGGGACTGGTGCTGATCTCCGTCACGCCGAGCCAAACGGACCTGAACCACATCATTTTCGGCAACCTGCTGGGCGTCAGCATCCCGGACCTCATCCAGGTGCTGGTGCTGGGCGTCGTGGCGTTCGCCATTCTGATCCTGAAGCGTCGCGACCTCACCCTCTACGCATTCGACCCCACCCATGCGCACGCCATCGGGCTCTCACCGAAGCGCCTCGGCGCACTGCTGCTGGGGCTGCTGGCGTTGACGTCGGTGGTGGCGCTGCAGACCGTGGGCGTGGTGCTGGTGGTGGCCATGCTCATCATCCCGGGGGCCACGGCGTACCTGCTCACCGACCGCTTTTCGCGCATGCTGGTGATTGCTCCCGTGGTTTCGGCGGCATGCTCGATTGCCGGCATCTACTTCAGCTACTACCTGGATACGGCATCGGGTGCCATGGTGGTGCTCACGCAAGGCGCCGTCTTCGCTCTCGTCTATCTGTTCAGCCCCCGCCAGGGGCTCATCGGCACCCGGCTGGCGAAGGCCCGCCGCAGGAAGGCTGCTGCGCTCGCCGTCTGAGGTTAAAGCGGCCGACGGCGGGACGCGCCCTGGGGCGCGAGCGCGAACCTTGACGGAGGTGGGCGCCGCCGGGCAGTCTGGAGGGCATGAAGTCCTAATCAGCGGCGATGGCATTCGGCCGGGTCGCATCCCGTTACCCGGGCTCCGCAGATCACATCCCGCTTGACGGGACCGATCCGGGCCACCCTTCGGACTGCAAGGACTTCCCATGACTGACCAAACTTCCCGCGTTACGCAGACGTCCTCCGCTGCGCAAACCCTCCGGGCCGATCAGCTGCACCTTTCCGGCGTCGGGCACAGCTACGGGGACCGCGAACTGTTTGACGGCGTCGATCTGGTGATCTCCCCGGGCGAGCACGTCGCGATCGTCGGAGAAAACGGCGCCGGCAAATCCACCCTGCTGAAAATCCTGGCAGGACTCGAGAGGCCGGAGGCAGGCACGGCTGCCCGCCACGGACGTGTGGGCTATCTGGCGCAGACAGCAGGACTGCCGGCGGGGCTGACCGTGGCCGACGCCATCGACGACGCACTGCGACCGCTGCGTGACATCGAAGCCGAACTTGAGCGGCTTGAAAGGGGCCTTGCCACCGCCGACGACTCCGGGCTGGAGGCGTACGGCAGCCTGCAGACCCAGTACCAGCTGCGTGAAGGCTACGCCGCAGAATCGCGGGTGGAAGCGGCCCTGGACCGGCTGGGCCTGGGCGGCGTGGACCGGAACCGGACCATGGGCTCGCTGTCCGGTGGGGAGCAGGAACGCGTGGCCCTCGCCTGCCTGTTGGCGGACCCCGCGGAAATCCTGCTTCTTGACGAGCCCACCAACCATCTGGACGCGAACGGCGTGGCCTGGCTGGAAGCACGCCTTGCCGCCCACCGCGGGACGGTGGTGGTTGTTTCCAACGACCGTGTCCTGCTCCGGAAGATCGCATCCACAGTGATCGAAGTGGATGCCGAACGCTGCGCGGTGAACCGGTACGGCAACGGCTACGACGGCTACCTCAAGGAGAAGCGGGCCGAGCGCCAGCGCTGGGTGCAGCAGTACCACGGCTGGATCGACGCCATGGCCGCGGAGCGCAAGCAGGCGGACACGGTGGCCACCAAGATGGGCTACGGCCGCCGGCGCGACGGAGACAAAATGGGCTTCGACTTTAAGGCCGGAACCTGGGAGAGCGCCGCCACGAGTAAGATCCGCAACGCCCAGGAGCGGCTCCGGCGCCTCGAAGCGAGTCCGGTCCAGAGGCCTCCCGAACGGCTGAAGCTGGATGCGCGGCTGGCTGCGGACGGCGGCCCCGGCGGGGGCGGTGGCGTGGCCGGCTCTGGCGGCGCAGGCCGGGACGCCGAGGAACTGTACGGCGCGGTCTTCCGGGTACACGGTGTGCGTATCCCGGGCCGACTGGACGTGCCAGGGTTCCGCGTGGATGCCGGACAGAAGATCCTGATCACGGGACCCAACGGGGCGGGGAAATCAACGCTGCTGTCCGTGCTGGCGGGAACGCTGGCGCCGGGCGTTGGCGTGGTGGAGCGCCAAGGAAGGGTGGGGTACCTGCAGCAGGAGCTTGAACTGCCGCGCCAGCCATCCCTGCGGCTGCTTCCCGCATTCGCTGCCGGCCTGGGCGGCAATATCGACGACCATGCAGAGGCCCTGCTCCGGCTTGGCCTGTTCCGCACCACCGAGTTCCACGTTCCCTTGGGCGGATTGTCTGCCGGCCAGCAGAGGCGGCTTGCGCTGGCGCGGCTGCTTCTGGGCGATCATGACATCCTGCTGCTTGACGAGCCGACCAACCACCTGGCGCCGGTACTCGTGGAGGAACTCGAAAGCGCCCTCGCCGGGTTCAGCGGGACTGTGGTCATGGTGAGCCACGACCGCGCCCTGCGGCAGTGGTTCCGTGGCTGCGCGAAGGGTGTCACCGACGGCGCGCGTGGTCCCTCGGGGATCGCCGGCACCTGGCTGCGATACACGATGGACCGCGGAGTGCTCGCTCCCGCAGGGCCAACCGACTAGCGCGCGCCAACCAACTGGCGCGCCAGCTGCCTGGCGGGGCGGGCGGCCCGGAAACGGCCAGCGCCAGTGCTGGCGGCCTGGGGCCGCCGGCACTGGCGCCAACGTGGATAGGTCCTAAAAGGTGACTCCTGCCGGGTTACCGGAAGATGTCGTTGTACGTTCCCATGATGATCCGGTCGCCGGGGGTCGACTTCCGGATGTAGTCGACAACTGCCCAGTCATCGAGCGAGATGCAGCCCGCCGTCGGGACTTTGTTCATGTGCAGGAAAATGGCGAACCCGGCGTCCTGCACGATGTTCGGGCGGTTGTAGTTGACCACCACACCCTGGCGGTAGTCGTGCGAGGCGCGTGTGGCGAAGTACCACATGTTCTCGTCCCACCCCACCCATGAGGACGACTCGAAGTACTTGTTGTACGTCGGGGTCCAGGGGTTTCCGCCCCAGCGGGAGTTCGGGTTCAGCGTCCGGTAGGCCAGCTTCGTTCCGGGGTTGCCCAGTCCGAATGCCTCCGTCACCGAGTAGGAGCCGGTGGGCGAGTAGAGGTAGCGGGTCGGGCCGGAGGGCACTCCCGGCGGCTTGAACCCGGAGGCGCCCACGTAGCCGTCGGTCTTCCAGTCGGCGACATACACACCGGCCACCCGGACGCAGTAGACGTTGGTGGCATAGGACTGCTTGTAGCCCCCGGTGTACGTCAGCAGGACCCGGTTAGCGCCGTTCGTCGAGTACTTGGTCCGCCCATTGTTGAGCTTGGCGCACTCGGTCATGGCGTAGATCCGCGTGCCTGCCGCCGGTGTCCAGCCGATGTAGCCGCCCTGGAACGACTGGACGCACTGCCCGGGGATGCATTTCTCGTTCGCGGTGGGATACCCGAGGCCGCTCCGCACTCCGCCTACGCTGACATACCGGCCGCCGATGGCGCCCTTGGTGACCCACGCCCCGCTCGCTGGCGACCAGCTGATGATGGCGCGCTGCCAGGTCTGGACGCACCCGCCGGCCGGTTTTCCACAGGAAAGATCACTCGTAGGGTAGCCCATGACGCCGTTCAGGCCGCCCATGCCCACCCACCGGGTGTAGTAAATGCCGCGCACCATGCGGGCCCAGGTGCTCGGGCTCCAGTAGATATAGCCCTTGGAGAACACCTGGTTGCAGCCGCCCTCGCGGAGGCCGCAGGTCTCCTTGGACAGCGGAACGCCAACAACAGCGGCACCTCCGAGCGCGGTCCAGCGGCTACCGATCGCTCCCTTCAGCCAAATCTGGAAAACACCCTTGGTGGAGGAGGCCAGCGTCCGGCCGGTGGAGAACTTCTGGATAGTCCCTCCCGTGACGGCGACTTCGTCGGTGACGGGATAGCCGAAGAGGGCGCGGCCTCCGTTTGCATGCCAGTGCGGTCCTGTGCGTCCGGCGGTCAGCAGGACGGGATGCGCCCCGCTTGCCGAGGTCCAGTACATGGTTCCGCCCTTGAACGTCTGACCGCAGACGCCTGCGCTGCACACTTCGTTGGCGAGCGGCGCACCCAGGACGCCGGCCGCGCCGTTCATGGCGCGCCACTTCGTGCCAATCGCACCACGGACGGTGATGGCAGGAGGCGGAGCGGGGGCCGGGGTGGTGACGGCCGGTTCAGGCGTGACGGCGGGATCGGCAACCTCTGCAGTCGTGGTGGTGCCCGAAGGGGGTGCGCCGCCAGACGTGGTGGTTGGTGCGGGGTCCGACGGAGTGGGCGTAACCGAGGTCGACGGCGGCATGGACTCCGAAGGCAGCGGTGCCTCCGAATCAGTGCCGGTCGGTGTCGGAGTCGGCGTGGCCTCGGCCGTGGCGCTGGCCGTGGCGGCGCCTGCCGCCTCCGTGGACTGGGAGGACGGTGTGGCGGTGGCGGATTCTTCGGCGAGGGCCGGCGTGGCAGCAAGAGACCCGGCCGCGAAGCTCAGGAGCAGGGCAGCCGTCAGGAGAGTTTTCTTCACGAAGCATCCTTTGCCGAGACGACCGGTTCGCACTGGCCTGTTGAGCCAGTGGTCTTCGCGAAGTTCTTGGCTGACACTTCAGCCGATTTCCCCGCCGGGACAGTTTCCGTTATGAGGGTATGGCCCTGAACGGCGGCCCCCACGGTCACCGCAACGGCAACGGTATAGGTCTTGGCCATATCCGAGGTATTGACCAGGTTCCCCGTGAAGCTCCACGACCCGTCGGCGCCTGCGGTGCATGTGTGCTCCTGCAGGTCCTTGATCGCGTTCAGTGTGGTGGATACGTCCGTGGGCAAGGATGGTGCGGTGGTTGGCGGCGGGGGTATCAGCGGTGTCTCTGACACTTCTGTTGAACCCGTTGTTGCCGATGGCGCAGGCGCCGTTTGGCTTGTGCCCGGTCCGGCAGGACCGGAGCCGCCGCCCGAACACCCAGCAACTGCAAGCAGCAGAGCTGCAGGCAGTAGTGCTCTCTTTCTCATAGTCCCCCCTGAGGAATGGCACGAGTGCCGTAGGCGGGGCGTGACGCGCGTCACCCCCATGTTGCTCAGGGTAGCGGCAATTGCCGCTGATCAGGAATGTTTTTATCCATTCGAAATACTTCGAAGGCCATGGGCGTCCCGGTCGGGTGCCGGATGCGGAAAATGTTGCCCGCGTCACGGAGGGCCGCCGAGATCTTGTACGATGGATGCGTCGCGCGAACCTTCGATGCTTCGTGAGTTTTGCACGCATATGACCCTCATAAGGGGTTAGAACGCGAATTATCTGTGCAAGAACTCCAGGTTCCCCAACCGGCAATATACCGACCTGCGGCAACACCACGACCTACAAGGAACAGCTGTGCCTCAAATCACCCCCACCGAACTTGAGAGCCGGACGGCCCCATCCGTCGCCGTCGACTCGACCCTCAGCGCCGAGGGCTACAAAAAGACCCTGGGCAGACGCCACGTCACCATGATCGCGATGGGCGGCGCCATCGGCGTCGGCCTCTTCATGGGAGCCGGCGGACGCCTTGCCTCCACGGGCCCGGCACTGATCTTCTCCTACGCCATCGCCGGCGTCATCGCCTACCTCCTCATGCGGGCACTGGGCGAACTCATCATGTACCGCCAGACATCCGGCTCCTTCGTCAGCTACGCCGGCGAAATGTTCGGCAAGAAGGGTGCCTTCCTGTCCGGCTGGATGTACTTCATCAACTGGGGCATGACGGGCATCGCGGAACTGATCGCGATCGGCCTGTACTTCCAGTTCTTCTTCCCCAACGTGCCGGTTGAGGCATCCGCCATCGCCGCCCTGGCGCTTCTCGTGGCAGTGAACCTGCTCAGCGTCAAGGCGTTCGGCGAGTTTGAATTCTGGGCGTCCTGCCTCAAGGTCGGCGCCATCCTGATCTTCCTGGCAGTCGGCACCTTCATGGTGCTCACCAACGCCCAGGTGGGCGACGGCAACGCCTCCGTGGCCAACCTCTTCGCAGGGGACGGCGGGATGTTCCCCAAGGGCGCCCTCGTCATGGTCCTGGTCCTCAACGCCGTGATTTTCGCCTACAACGGCATCGAACTCGTCGGCATCACCGCCGGCGAAATGCAGAACCCGGAACGCGAAGTGCCCAAGGCGATCCGCGCCGTCGTGCTCCGCATCGTGGTCTTCTACGTCGGTTCGGTGACGCTGCTCGCAATGCTCCTGCCGTCCGACCAGTACAAGGCCGGTGTATCCCCGTTCGTCACCGTATTCGGCCAGATGGGCCTCGGCTGGGTGGGCGACGTCATGAACATGATCGTCATCACCGCCGCTTTGTCCTCGTGTAATTCGGGCCTGTACTCGATCGGCCGCGTCTTCCGCACCATGGCCAACAACGGCCACGCCCCGCAGTGGCTCACCAAGATGTCCTCGCGTCACGTGCCGTACGCAGCCATCCTGGCCATTGCCGCGTTCTACCTGGTGGGCATCCTGCTGAACATCTGGCTCGGCGGTTCGCACGCCTTTGACCTGGCGCTGAACACCGCCTCGATCGGCGTGATCTTCACCTGGGGCGCCATCTTCGCCAGCCAGATCGCCCTGCGCCACCGGAAGGGCGTGACCTCCAGCCTGCCGATGCCCGGTTCGCCGTGGACCAGCTGGGCCGGGCTGTTGGGTCTCCTCGCCATCACTGTGCTGATCGGGTTCGACACCATGACCAGCAAGAGCGGCGAGGTCTTCTACCTTGGCCTCTGGACCCTGGCAACCATCCCGTTCTTCGCGGTGGTGCTGTGGCTGGGCTGGCAGAAGGTCAAGAACAACGAGCCGAAGAGCGAGCTGTACAGCTAGCTTCCCCGCCCTTTAAAGCGCGAACGGACACTTAAGCCCCTTTCCAACGGGGCTTAAGTGTCCGTTCGCGCTTGGCGCGGGATGCACAAACGACGACGGCGGACACCCCCCAAGGAGAGTCCGCCGTCGTCGTGTGTGAGTCGCTGGGGATTAGTCCTTCTTGAACTCGTCCTTGACGCCTTCGCCGACCTTTTTGGCGTCGGCAACGACCTGGTCCTTCTGGCCCTCGGCCTTCAGGCTGTCATTGTCTGTAGCGTTGCCCGCAGCTTCCTTGGCCTTGCCGCCGAAGTCTTCTGCTGCGTTGGAAATCTTGTCTCCGATACCCATGGTGTTAGCCACCTTCCGTTGCCGGTTGATCTGACAAAGCCATTTCAGCCTAACACAAAGCATGCTTACTAATTCAAGGGCAGGGCAGGGTCGAGTGCCAATGTCGGGCCCCGGGGCTAGGCTCGGACCATGGATCACAGCACAAGCCTGACGCAGCACGTGAACGCCGGCCCGGAGAAAGTCTGGGCGGTGATCTCCGACATTCCCGGCTCGGCCGGGACTCTTTCCGGTGTGGAGTCCATCCAGATGATCAGCGAGGGTCCATACGGCGAGGGAACCCGCTGGAAGGAAACAAGGTCCATGATGGGCCGCCGCGAGACT
Source organism: Arthrobacter sp. Soil_N43 (assembly GCF_057655195.1). Classification (NCBI taxonomy): domain Bacteria; kingdom Bacillati; phylum Actinomycetota; class Actinomycetes; order Micrococcales; family Micrococcaceae; genus Arthrobacter; species Arthrobacter sp. Soil_N43. Next base: position 35,139 of record NZ_JBDGML010000107.1, on the reverse strand, counting down.
GTGGAAATGTGGGTGGCCCAGGCCGATCCGCCCCACAGCACCACAGTCAAGGCACTCCAGGGCGGGGCGGACTACACCTCCCGCTTTACGCTGGCCGAGCGCGGCGGGGGAACGGACCTGACGTTGACCTTCGGCGCCGAAGTCCTCCATCCCACGGTTGTCAGCAAGATCGCGATGGCGCTGTTCGGCAAGATCGGCATGAACGTCACACGGAAAGCACTGGCCAAGGACCTCGCGGAGATAGCCGCGAAAGCCGAGTCGCTGTAGTGGCGGAGCGAAGGGCCGTTCCCGGGAAGACGCTGAAGGTGAGGCCGCCGCGCCTGGCTCCGGTCCGGCTCGAGGGGTTGCGGGACGATGCTACTCCTGATTTCCGTGCCGGAGAAAGGTACGACGCCGTGCGGTACAGCAGGGCGGCTGCCGACGGCCTGGAGCTGGGCGGGATCGTCTTTGCGGAGTGCGCATTCTCCGGCGTCTCCTTCAACGAAACCCAACTGCGCGGTGCCAGCTTCCGCGACTGCCGGGTGGACGAGGCCTACGCGCCCGTGCTGACAGCTGCCAGGTCCACGCTGCACGATGTCGAGTTCAGCAACCCCCGCTGGGGATCGGCTGAGCTGTACGGCAGCGGCTGGCAGTCCGTAAGGATCGACGGCGGCAAGCTGGACTACGTGAACCTCCGCGGCTCCCGGCTCGCTGACGTCCTGGTCAGCGACTGCATCATCAATGAGCTGGACCTGGGCTCCGCCACTGCCGCCCGCGTTGCCCTGCGGAACTGCACCATAGGAAGCCTGGACCTCAGCGGCGCCACGCTGCAGGACTTCGACCTGCGCGGCACGGACCTCCGGAGCATCAGCGGCCTGGGAAACCTTGCCGGCGTGGTGATTGACGACCACCAGCTGGGCCTCATCGCCCCACTGCTGGCAGCGCACCTTGGCCTCGTGGTGGCGTAAGCGCGGGGGCCGAGCGGGGGTGTGGTTGACCGTCGGAGCCTGCCGTGTAATCTTTATAGAACGAACGGTCGGTAATTTATTCGGTTCCGGCCCAACTCCCTGCGAAAAGGATGTTCTCATGGTCGAGGCTTTTCTGGTTGGCGGCGCGCGTACCCCGGTAGGGCGATACGGCGGTGCACTCTCGGGGGTCCGCCCCGATGACCTTGCAGCGCTCGTGGTCCGCGAAGCCGTAGCCCGCGCCGGTGTGGACCCGGATGCCATCGATGAGGTCATCCTCGGGAACGCCAACGGAGCCGGCGAGGAGAACCGCAACGTGGCGCGCATGGCCACCATCCTCGCCGGGCTTCCGCTGCATATCCCGGGAATCACCGTAAACCGGCTCTGCTCCTCAGGCCTGAGCGCCATCATCATGGCCAGCCAGATGATCAAGTCCGGGGCCGCGGACATCGTGGTGGCTGGCGGCGTGGAATCCATGAGCCGCGCACCCTGGGTCCAGGAGAAGCCGCAGACGGCCTTCGCGAAGCCCGGGGAAATCTTCGACACCTCCATTGGCTGGCGCTTCGTCAACCCCGCGTTCAAGAAGGGCGAGCTGTCGCGTGACGGCAAGATGACCTTCTCGATGCCGGAAACCGCGGAAGAGGTGGGCCGGGTCGACGGCATCTCCCGCGAGGATGCCGACGCCTTCGCGGTGCGCTCGCACGAGAGGTCCCTGGCGGCCATCGATGCGGGCCGGTTCAAGGACGAGATCGTTCCGGTCACCGTGAAGACCCGGAAGTCTGAGACCGTCGTGGACACGGACGAGGGCCCCCGGCCCGGCACCACCATGGACGTCCTGGCCGGCCTCCGCCCGGTGATCCCGGGCGGCTCCGTGGTGACCGCCGGCAACTCGTCCACGCTCAACGATGGCGCCTCAGCCATCATCGTAGCCTCCCAGTCCGCCATCGACCGGCTCGGCCTGACGCCCCGGGCGCGCATCATCGACGGCGCCTCTGCCGGCTGCGAGCCCGAAATCATGGGCATCGGCCCGGTTCCGGCCACCCAGAAGGTGCTCAAGCGGAGCGGGATCAGCGTCGGCGACCTTGGCGCCGTCGAACTTAATGAAGCCTTCGCCACCCAGTCGCTGGCCAGCATGCGGCGCCTGGGTCTGGACCCGGACATCGTGAACAACGACGGCGGCGCCATCGCCTTGGGGCACCCGCTGGGTTCCAGCGGGTCACGGATCGCCATCACCCTGCTAGGCCGGATGGAACGCGAGGATGCACGGATCGGCCTGGCCACCATGTGCATCGGCGTCGGCCAGGGCACCGCCATGCTGCTGGAGCGCGTGTAATGCCGGCTCCGGACAGCGCGAACGGACACTTAAGCACCCACCACTTCAGCACCCTCCTGGTCGAAGAGCGCGACGACCGGGTGGTGGTGCTGCTCAACCGTCCCGAGGTCCGCAACGCGATCGACCAGCAGATGGTGGACGAACTCCACACGGTCTGCACTGCCCTGGAGCGGAACCCCAAGATCCTGATCCTTGCCGGCGTCGAAGGGGTGTTTGCCTCCGGCGCGGACATTGCACAGCTGCGGGAACGGCGACGGGATGACGCGCTGCAGGGCATCAACTCGACGATCTTTGTCCGGATCGCCAGGCTGCCCATGCCGGTGATCGCGGCGCTGGACGGCTACTGCCTGGGCGGCGGCGCAGAACTGGCGTATGCCGCCGACTTCCGGATCGGGACCCCGAGCGTCCGGATCGGCAATCCCGAAACCGGTCTCGGAATCCTTGCCGCGGCAGGAGCCAGCTGGCGGCTGAAGGAGCTGGTGGGGGAACCGGTGGCGAAGGAGATCCTCCTGGCAGGACGCGTCCTGCGTGCCGAAGAGGCGCTGAGCGTGAACCTGATTACCGAAATCCATGAAGCTCCGGTGCTGATGGACGGCGCCCACAGCCTCGCCGACCGCATCGCCCGGCAGGACCCGCTGGCCGTACGGATCACCAAATCCGTGTTCCACGCGCCCGCCGAGGCCCACCCGCTGATTGACCAGCTGGCCCAGGGCATCCTCTTCGAGTCACAGGCGAAGTTCGACAGGATGCAGGCGTTCTTGGATAAGAAGGCAGCTGACAAGAAAACAGAGAAGAAGAACCAGTCATGAGCAACTCGACACAGCCCGCCAGCCCTCCGTCCGCGGATCTTCCCGGTTTCGTCGGCGTTCTCGGGGGCGGCCGGATGGGTGCGGGAATCGCCCACGCGTTCCTTATCAACGGCGCCAACGTCCTGGTGGTGGAGCGTGATGACGAATCCGCCGAAGCCGCCCGGGCGCGCGTGGAGTCTGCCGCTGCCAAGAGCATCGAACGCGGTGCGGCGCAGGGCAGCCTGAGCGAAATGGCGTCCCGGCTCTCCGTGACTGCAGACTACGACGACTTCGCAGACCGCCAGCTGGTCGTGGAGGCCGTTCCGGAGGACTGGGACCTGAAAGTCAGGTCCCTGCGGGGCATTGAGGAACGCCTGGCTGACGACGCCTACCTCGCCTCCAACACCTCGTCGCTGTCGGTCAACGGGCTGGCCCGCGAGCTGAAGCGCCCGCAGAACTTCCTGGGCCTGCACTTCTTTAACCCCGTTCCCGCCTCCACCCTCATTGAAGTGGTGCTCGGCGAGCAGACGTCCCAGGACCTGGCTGCCGCGGCGAAAAGGTGGGTCAGGGCACTCGGCAAGACCGCCGTCGTCGTCAATGACGCTCCCGGTTTCGCTTCCTCACGGCTGGGCGTCGCGATCGCGCTGGAAGCCATGCGCATGGTGGAGGAAGGCGTCGCGTCCGCGGAGGACATCGACAACGCGATGGTGCTCGGCTACAAGCACCCAACGGGGCCGCTGCGGACCACGGACATCGTGGGCCTGGATGTGCGGCTGGGCATCGCCGAATACCTTCAGTCAACGCTGGGGGAGCGCTTCGCACCGCCGCAGATCCTGCGGGACAAGGTGGCGCGAGGCGAACTGGGCCGGAAGACGGGCAGGGGATTCTTCGACTGGGCCGACTGAGAGGGCTGCTGTCAGAGGGAGTGGAGCTTTTGCCGCAACCCTTCCAACGCCGGATCACGCAATGACATGAATGCCGGTTTGAGGAAGGGCTGAAGCAGTTTGAACGGCCCCTTGATGATGAACTCAGCGGTGTAGAGGACGTCACAGCCGGGACCGGTGGATTTGACGTCGATGGAGTCAAAGGACACCACATCGTCGTTTTCGCCGCGCAGCTTGATGTGGTTGTCGAACAGTTCGATGACCTCGTACTCCAGGGACTGGCGCTTGCCGCGGAAGAGCGTCTCCGCGTGGTAGCGGTGCCCGACGGCGACAGGCCCCTCCGTGAGCTTCTCCATTACCGCGGTGCCGGGGTCCCATTCGCTCGTGTGCTCAAACGCCGAGAGGTAGGCGAAGGCCGTTCTTGCCGGCAGGGGAGCGCTGACTGTACCCGCGACCTTGATCATGGCATCAGCCTAGCGAGACAACCGGAACAGCACACCTGCCTGGGCGTGAATTCTGTACTTCTGCGAACTGGCCCGGTTTTCCGTCGTGAGGGGCGGAAAACCGGGCCAGCAGGGCGGCGGCAGGTCTCAAAGCCGGGCCGGTCCGGCAGTTACCGGGCCAACGCTGCCTTGATGGACTCTGCGTAGCCTTGGGAGTAGCCCGTTGCTGTCGGGTGGAAAATTTCCGTCTCCGTGCCGCAGGTGGCCGAGGAGAGGCAGACGGGCGGCGGACCGACAATCCAGGGCTGGGCTGATCCGATCCCGTGCCCGGCAAATGCCTGCGAGACATCCACATAGTGAATGCTGGCCCCGGAGCGGCCGCGCACCTTATCGGCTGCGGCCGTTGTGACCGCACTGGCTATGACCTGGTTGAGTTGAAGCGTTAGTCCGTTGACGGTCTCAAACATTTGATCCACGCCGGATTTGAAGAGCAGCGGGTATCCGGTCACATAGATGTCCGCATGGGGCGCCTTGGCCTGGATTTCGCGCAGCATTGCCAGGAGGCCCTGGAAGAACGGGCTCGCAGCGGGATTGTTCGTGGCCTGCTGGAGGATGAAGGCCTTTTGACCCAGTGCATTCGTGCATGCCTCGGCCGAATCCTGCGTGCACGTCACCAATGCCCCGATGGCGTCCAGATCGTTGCCGCCTGCAGTGACGGTCACCAGGTCGACTTTCTTGTCCAAGGAGGCCAATTGGGTCTGCCGGACGACGCTGGTGGTGGCGCCGGTACATGCCCTGCTTGCCAGCAACGACACGGACGGTTCGGTGTCCAAAATGGCCGGATAGCCTTGGGCGCTTCGCAGGCAGGTATCGGCATATGGGCTGGCACCCTGGCCTGCGGCGAAGGAATCGCCCAGTGCCACATAGGTGTCAGGCCCGTCGGCGGATACCGGAGCAGCGGTCAGGCCTGCCGTTAGGGCCAATACGGCGACGAGGCCGGTGAGGCGGGCGGTACGGCGTTGGATCAGTTGTTTGGTTATCACGATGAAGCCCCTCATTCAGGGAAACCAGGCACAGGCGCAGCGGACGCTGCAGGAAATCGGCAAGCGATGACGAATGCCCGTCGCATGGCGGGCATTGAAAGTGTCGGCGCGGTGCGGCGCTCATTGCCCTAGGGTATGCCCGCGCCGGGCGTAACTGTCCGACCTCGCGGTACTCGTTTTTTGCCGCGCGGCGGGGGACTACTTGGTCTGGACCCCCTGCGGCTGGTGGGGAAGATGTGGTTAGCTGTCACCGTGAACGCGAGCGAACAGGTACCCGTCAGCTGGGACGGAGCCGTAAATGCCTGGCGCGTGGCCGGGTCGGTCTACCGGATGGGCCGCCGCGAATGGCTCACTGCTGCCGGCTGGCAGGAGGCGTACCGCGACGGCGTCCGTACCGTCATCGACCTCCGCAACCCCGGCGAACGCCAGCCCCGCGCCACCGACCCCGAGGTGGGCGAAGCGCTCGCTGCCTTCGCCGTGGTGCATGCGCCCACCGAGGACCCGGAACACCGCGAGTTCAAGGCGCTCTGCGTTCCCTACCTCAACGATCCGGCCTACTATGCGGCCAATGCCCGGTTCTTTCCGGACAAGCTGGCCGCCGTATTCAAGGCCGTGGCCGCCGCGTCGCCCGGCGGCGTCGTGATCCACTGCTCGGCGGGGCGTGACCGAAGCGGCATGGTCGCGGCGATGCTCCAGGACCTGGCGGGCGCCACCGATGACCACATCGTGAAGTCCTACCAGGCAGCCATGCGCGGCATCAACGAGCGCCACCGCACGCTCGCCACGCCGCATCCTCACGAGCGGTACCTGGACGACGAAGCACTGTCGCCGCTGCTGGAAAGCCGCGGCGCCGTCGTCCTGGAGTTCGTCAGATCACTCAACACCCGGGAGTACCTCCTGCGGCACGGCGTCACTGCTCCGGAGCTGGAAGCGATCCTGTCCGTCCTTGGCGCCAGAGTCAGCCTGTGACAGCGTTCGGGGGCGGCGCCGCAGCCCGCCGCGGGCTGTGCCTGCGGGTGGCTGCCCTGGGCGTGGCAGCAATGGCAGTCTTTGGGTCCACCGCCGTTTCTGTGCCGGCTTACGCTGCAGGGGAAAGTCCGACGCCGGCGGTCACCGCCGCGGCCAGCAACCTTGGTGATGGCGGTCCCGGCGAAGACAGTCCCGGTGACGGCGGTCCGGACGACGGCGGTCTCGCAGAGGCCGTGGCAAGGGATCTGGGCATGAGCCTTGAGGAGTTTAACGCTGCGGGTGCGCAGGGAAAGCGCGCGGCCGACGCGTTGCCCGCTCTAAGGAATCTGCCGGGTTTTGTGGCGGTCCGGCTGCACGGCGGCCAGATTCTGGTCGAAGGCTCCGGCGCTGAACTGCAGAAGGGCCTGGCCGGAATCAACGCGGCCGACGACGCGGACAGGAACGAATTCGTCCTGGTCGCGCCCGGGACCACACCTGCACCCGCGACTACACCTGCACCTGTGGCCGGCACCAACCCTCCGGCCGGGACTACACCGGCCGCACCAGAACCTGTTGCACCCAAGGCCGCACCAGAACCCGCTGCTGCAACTGCTGAGGACAAGGACCTCAGGGCGTCCAGCGTCGAACAGCTCTACCAGGCCTACCTGCGCCACGTCGGGCCGGCCGGACTTCAGTCCGTGGCCGCCGGGGCCGACGGGACATTCATCATCCGCGCAGGCGGCGACAACTCACCCGAGAATGCAGCGTCGGCCAATGAGCCGGCCGATGCTTCGGCCACTGCGCCAGCCAGTGGGCAGCCCGCCGGTGGGCAGCCCACGGACGTCGGCGCGGAGCCCCACGGCGGGCAGGGCATGTCGCCGTCTGAGTTCGTGGCCCAGTACGCAAACGTCGTGCTGCAGCAGGGCGCGCCGCTGGTCAGCGAAGAGGATTTCCTCGGCGGTCAGGGATACAGGGTCGACGGCGGCGGGGTGGTCTGCTCGGCAGGGTTCAGCGCGTTCAGCCCGGCGGGGGAGCCACTGGTGCTCACGGCCGGACACTGCGCGGACAACGGCGCGGCCAGGCTAGCCGAGGTCACGCTTCCGGCAGGTGAACCGGCGGCGGGCTCCGTGGCGGACAGCGGTGTTACCGGGGAACTGGGGACGTTTGGCTTCAGCCAGTTCGGCGGACCCGGGAACTCCCGGATCACCGGCGACGTCGAAAATCCTGGCGAGCCGGGCAAGGACATCGCCGTTATCGAATCAATCCGCGCCGACCTCAACCTACTCCCCGCCGCAACCACATGGGCGGATCCCGTGAACCTGGCCGCTGCCTCGGTGCCGATCATTGGCACCGCGAAGCCGATAGTGGGCCAGTCCGTCTGCCGCTCCGGACGGACCGAAGGCTGGTCGTGCGGCACGGTGGACGAGGTGGGGATCTACGTTGTCCGCGGCCCCTCCGGCGACCCGGACGATCTTCGGTCCTTCAACGGGTTCCTGTCCACCTCCGTGCAGTCCCGGGGAGGTGACTCCGGCGGTCCCTGGATCAGCGGAAACTATGCTGTGGGGACACATTCGGCGGGCAATCCCCGGACGTCAGCCCAGAACTTCGCTGTGGCTGCCACGCTGCAGGATTCGCTCACAGCGGTTCCCGGGACCCAGCTGAGGCTGTTCCTCAATCAGCCCGTGCTGGCAGGGTCGCTGCCCGCCGGGCCGATCACTGCCGGCCAGCGCGTCGTGGGCAGGATTCCCGCGGCTCCTGCGGCGGCTGTTCCGGCTGGCTCCAGCGTCCGGATCACCATTCCCGGTCATGAACCGCTGGATGTGCCCGCGGACGCCGGCGGCAGCTGGTCCTTCACGGCGCCCGCGTCCATGACCCAGTTCTCGGCGCAGGCGGTCAATGGCTTCAGCCGCTCGGGCATCAGTACTTTCCGCACCTCGGCCAAACCGGAGAAACCGGCTGAACCGGCGCCGGAGCCGGCGCCGGGGCCGTCCAATCCTGCCGCCACGGCCGGGCCGGATGGCTCGCCCGCCACGCCGAAGCCGACACCGGCCCGGCCGGTTACACCGGCCGTCCTCACACCGGCGCCCGAACCGTCCGTTGTGGCGGTGCAGCCCGCCGGGGGCATCACTTCCTGGGAGGCGCCCGCCGCTGTCGGTCTGGCGGCGACGGGGGCTTCGGGACTGCTGCTGGCTGCCGGCATCGCCGGGGCGGCCTTGGTTATTGGCGGTTTGCTCCTCGTGGCCGTCAGGCGCCGCGGCCGGCGCTAGCTCGGGCCGGATCGCCTAGGCCAGCCGGCCCGGCTCGGCCTAGGTCAGCCGGGCCGGACGGCGGCGGACCGGGGCCAGCATGTGCACCAGCGCCACCGCGGTCACCGATCCGGCTGCGATGATCGATGCCAGCACCACAATCTGGAAGCGTCCTGCCTCCAGGGGTGACAGGCCGCCGAAGATGGCCCCGACAAAAGCCCCGGGGAGGGTGACCAGGCCGGTCGTCTTCGTCTGGTCTATCGACGGTATGAGGGCGGAGTAGGCCGCACCGCGCGCCATGTCACGGGTGGCCTGTCGCGGGGTCGCGCCCAGTGCGAGCCAGCCCTCCACGAGGTCCCACCGGTCAATCACTGCCTCGTTGAACCTGCGGCCCGCCAGCGCCGCTATGGTCATCGAGTTGCCGATGACGATGCCGCCGAGAGCCAGTACGTAGCGGGCGTTCAGTTCAATGGACCCCGTCGCGAACACGACGGCCAGCGCCACGACGATGCCGGCTGCCATGGACGAGCCGGCCATGGCCAGGTGGATCCAGCTCCAGCCGAGGCGGAGGGTGGCGGTCGCCGTGGCCACAAGGAACATGACGCCGAGAGCCACCGCCACCCAGGCGCTGCTGGTGATCACGGCTCCCAGGATCAGGCTCACCGCGGCCAGTTGTGCCGCGCCCCGGAGAATGGCCAGTGCCGGTGCCAAGGCGTGCGGTACCCGGGAGCCCGTGAGAACGCCCGCAGAGACTGCCATCAGGAGGGCAACGGCCAGCAGCGTAGGGGTCAGGCTGGCCAGTTCAGTCACCTGATCAGCCTATCCGCGGGCAAAGGGGGAGAGGTGGAGGCTCAGTTCCTGGGGTGCAGCAGCAGGTTGGTGATCCGCATCGTGCAGAGCCGCTGGCCGGCGTCGTTGGTGATCAGTACCTCATGGGTGGTGAGCGTTCCGCCGAGGTGGATGGGCGTCGCCGTAATCGTGATCTGACCGCTGCGGGCCGACCTGTGGTGCGTGGCCGAGACGTCCACGCCCACGGCCGTCTTGCCCAGGGTGCTTGCGTGGATCACCGCGGCCCAGGATCCGACCGCCTCGCCAACAGCCAGCGAAGCGCCGCCGTGCAGCAGGCCGAATGACTGGCGGTTCCCCTCCACGGGCATCGTGGCCACCACCCGGTCCACGGATTCCTCCAGGATCCTCACGCCCATCTTTTCGTCGAGTTCGCCGAGGGTGATCTTCCACAGGTCCTTCGTATTCGGTTCGGCGGTCTGCACATCAGTGTCGCGGGGCTGGGGCGTCATGCGGTCTCCTCAGAACGGTGTCGGAACCCGGCAGGTGGCCGGGCCAGTGTGCTGCGACCTAGTGTGCAGCACGGGACATTCATGTACTGTAGACATATTACCGAACGGACGGTCAGTAATGCGCTGGCCAATTAACCGGATTGCCCGGACTTGCTTATTCCGCGTTGGAAGGACCCGTCAACGATGACCACAACCGCTACCGCTCCCAAGCCCTCACTGGACACGGTCGAGACCGTGCCCAGTTTTGTGCAGGACTCCTGGTGGACTCCCGACGCCGGTTCTGCAGCTTCCGCTGTCCCTGTGCGCGATGCGAGCACCGGCGAAATCCTCGCCAAGGTGAGCACCGACGGGCTGGACCTTGCCGCCGTCGTGGATTACGGGCGCACCACCGGTCAGACGGAACTCGGCAAGCTTACGTTCCACCAGCGCGCCCTTAAGCTCAAGGAACTGGCCCAGTACCTGAACGCCCGGCGCGAGCACTTCTACACGTTCTCCGCCCAGACTGGCGCCACCAAGATTGACTCGATGATCGACATCGACGGCGGCATTGGCGTGCTCTTCACGTTCGGCTCCAAGGGCCGGCGCGAGCTCCCCAACTCGCAGGTGGTGGTGGACGGGCCCATGGAGGTGCTGTCCAAGGACGGCTCGTTCGTCGGCGAGCACATCTACACGCGCATCCCGGGCGTCGCGGTGCAGATCAACGCGTTCAACTTCCCGGTCTGGGGCATGCTGGAAAAGCTCGCACCCGCGTTCATCGCCGGCGTCCCCACCATCGTCAAGCCCGCCACCCCTACCGGCTATGTTGCCGCCGCCGTGGTGAAGGCCATCGTTGAATCCAACATCCTGCCCAAGGGCTCGCTGCAGCTCATTTCCGGCTCCGTCCGGGGGCTGCTGGACGTGCTGGATTACCGCGACCTCGTGGCGTTCACGGGTTCCGCGTCCACCGCGCAGTCGCTCAAGTCGCACCCGAACGTGGTGCAGGGCGGCGTTCGCTTCACGTCCGAGACGGACTCCCTCAACGCGGCCATCCTCGGCCCGGACGCCGTCGAAGGCACCCCGGAGTTCGACGCCTTCATCAAGTCCGTGGTCACGGAAATGACGGTCAAGGCCGGCCAGAAGTGCACCTCGATCCGCCGCACCATCGTGCCGCAGGAGCTCGTGCCCGCGGTCATCTCTGCGATTGGCGCCCGGGTTGAGCAGCGCGTGGTCCTCGGCGATCCGCGCGCCGAGGGGGTCACTATGGGCGCTCTCGCCTCCCTGGAGCAGCTCGCCGACGTCCGCGCCGCCGTGCAGTCCATGCTCGACGCCGGCGGCGAGCTCGCCTACGGAACTCTCGATTCACCGTCGGTCACCAGTGCGGACGGCGCAACCGGCGTCGTCGACGGCGGCGCGTTCATGTCCCCGGTGCTGCTCAGCTGGGCGGACGCCGAGGCTGAACAGGTCCACTCGCTGGAGGCCTTTGGCCCGGTGTCGTCGGTGCTCGGGTACAAGGACATTCCCGACGCCGTCCGCCTCGCCGCCCGCGGCGGCGGCTCGCTCGTCGCCTCGGTCTGCACCAACGATCCCGCTGTCGCCCAGGAGCTGGTTACGGGCATTGCCGCACACCATGGCCGCGTGCTGATGCTCAACCGCGAGGACGCCCGCAGCTCCACCGGCCACGGTTCCCCGGTCCCGCACTTGGTCCACGGCGGACCCGGCCGCGCCGGCGGCGGCGAGGAACTGGGCGGCATCCGCTCGGTGATGCACCACATGCAGCGCACCGCCATTCAGGGCTCGCCCAACATGCTGACGGCCGTGACCGGCGTCTGGCACCCGGGCTCGGACCGCAACTTCACGGTGGACACCGAAGGCACCCACCCGTTCCGGAAGTCGCTGGAGACGCTGCGGATCGGCGACGCCGTCCGCTCCGGGCTGCGGGAGGTTACCTTGGAGGACATCACGGCCTTCGCCAACTCCACCGGCGACACCTTCTACGCCCACACCAACCAGGAAGCCGCGGAGGCCAACCCGTTCTTCCCCGGCATCGTGGCGCACGGCTACCTGCTCCTCAGCTGGGCGGCGGGACTGTTCGTGGAGCCGGCTCCGGGTCCTGTGCTGGCCAACTCCGGCCTGGAGAACCTGCGCTTCATCACACCGGTTGCTGCGGGGGACTCGATCCGCGTGACGCTGACGGCCAAGAAGATCACCCCGCGCGAAACGGACGAGTACGGAGAAGTGGCCTGGGACGCCCTCCTGACCAACCAGAACGACGAAATCGTGGCTACCTACGACGTCCTCACCCTCGTGGAGAAGTAACCCGACGCTCCCTCACTTCCTGTCGGCTTTTCCCGGACGCTCCCTCACTTCCCGTCGGCTTTTCCCGAACGCTTCCTCACTTCCTGTGGGCGGGCGTCGGGTTTGGGCTGCAGGATGTGAGGGAGCGTTTTCGCGCCGTGTTTGAGCGGTGCCTGAGGAGCAAATTTTGCCTGATCTTTCGGAGGCCCGCGGGCTTAAAATGTGCTCCGTAGGAGGTGGCGAAATGACCCTAGTACTAAACACAGCCACAACTGTCCTGCCCGTGGATGACAAAGAGCGCGCCCGTCGTTTTTACGCGGAAACACTCGGACTCCCTCATCGTGGCGTGGCAGACGACGGAAGCGAATTGTTCGGCAGCGAAGGCGGCCCGATGCTGCAGCTGATGCCTGTCACGGATGGCAAGCACTCTGAGCACACCACGTTGAGTTTCGAGGTCAGGGACATCGAGCGGACCGTTCAGGACATGGAGTCCAAGGGCGTCCGGTTCCAGGACTATGACCGGCCGGATCTCAAGACCGAGAACCATATCTGTACAACCGACGCCGAGAAGTGCGCCTGGTTCATGGACACGGAAAACAACATTCTCTGCGTCCACGAGACCCTGGGGCAGCAGGCCGAATATCAGCTCTGACCCTTCACCTGCTTCCGCGGCAGTTCTTTTCCGAACCCTTCCTCACTAAAGGTGAGGGAGGGTTTGGTTTTGGGTGGCGGGAAGTGAGGGAGGGTTTGGTTTTGGGTGGCGGGAGGTGAGGGAGGGTTTGGGTTAGGACCAGGGGGTGACCGGGTGCGGCTGGAGCTCGCCGTCCACGGCAACGTCCGCCCGCTCGTCGAAGAAGCAGACGAGCCCGTGGATCTGCCGGGCGTCGATGAGCCGGGAGTCATAGGCCCAGGCGATGTTCTTCCCGCGTTCTGAACCAGGGAGGCTCCAGTACCTCGCCTCACCCTTGTACGGGCAGACGGTCCGGCGCGGGCTCGCCTCCAGCAGATCCAGCCGGACGTCCTGGGGCGGGATGTAGTAGCGGACCGGCAGCATGGTCTCGTACAGCAGCTGGGCGCCCACGGTGTCGGCGAGTTTCACGCCGTCGAGCATTACCTCCACGCGCCGCAGCGTCGACCGGACGTCGATGCGGTGGAACGGGTCGCGGGGGTGGCCGATGATTTCCTCCTCGTCCTCCAGCCAGTGGAAGGCCCTGAAATCCAGCACCACGTAGCCCTCAAGGTCAGGATCGGAGGGGCGGAAGGCAGCCTGCGGGGCCGAGAATGCCGAGCCGACGACATCCAGCTCCTCGCCGGGCGTCGTGTGCCGCCGGAAGCCTGTCCTCGGGTCCAGCCCGGTCTGTCCGCTGGACGACCAGGCAAACGGATGCTCCTCGGTGCTGCCGCCTTCGGCTTCGGGGCGCCGGAGCCGGACCAGGAGCTTCTTTTCCGGAACGGCGTAGACCGGCGTGACCCGTTTCGGCTCCCAGACCAGGAGCGCCTCCTGGGTGTCGACGACGAGGCTTCCGTCACAGTCCGCGCGGACCCGTTTGGCGGTTGGCTGGTAGCGGAGATCAGGAAATGCGCCGAAGAGAAGTTCGGACAGTTTCGTGGCCATGCATTCAGCGTGGGCGCAGCGGCCATCCGGCGTCAACGGGTACAGGGGCCGCCCGGGTCAGGGCTTCGCGTGGAGGCCGTCGAAGGCCATGGTGATGACGTCGTCGGCCAGCTTTTCGGGTGACAGCGAACCGCCCGGCTTGTACCACTCCACGATCGAGTTGATGGTGCCGAACAGGAGGCGGGTCACGGTGCGGGGGTCGATGTCCTGACGGAGCGACCCCTCATCCCGGGCTGCAGAAATCAGGCCCGCCACCTTGTGGTCGAAGGCGCGCCGGCGTTCCAGGGCGTTGCGTTCGATGTCCGTGTTGCCGCGCAGCCGCAGCAGCAGGGTTACGAACGGGAGCCGGTCCACCAGGACGGCGATGGTCTGGCGCAGCACAAACTCCAACCGGGTATCCGCGGCGCCGGACGTCGCCCCCGGCTCCTCGAGAATTGCCTCCAGGCCGCCGAGCGCGTGGTCAAGGGCGAGCTTCAGCAGGTCGCCCTTGGAAGGCACGTGATGGTAGATTGCGGACTTCGAAATGCCCAGGTTCTCAGCAAGAATGCCCATGGATGTGGCGTCGTAGCCGTGCCGGTTGAAGACATCGACGGCGATCAGCAGCACGGACTGCTGGTCATATCCGGGGCGGCCGCGTTTCGTGGGTGCTGCTGTACTTGCTGCTGTGCTGGGCATACTGGCCATTTTCTCATGAACGTTCGGTAATCCAAGCAAGGGCGTCAACAAAAGCGGTGGGCCGCCCTTGGGCAGCCCACCGCATATCCGGCAAGAATGCCGGCGTCTATCCCTTGGGCCGCAGGTCGTAGATCCGGCGGAGCTTGCCGCTGGACCGCTCGAGCGACCCGGGCTCCACTACATCCACCGTGCAGGACGAACCCACGTGGATCTTGATCTGCTCGCGCAGGGTGCGGGCCGCCGTCGCGCAGTCCTCGGCGGTGACGTTGTCGCGGCGCTCGATCTTTACAGTCAGCTGGTCCATGCGCTGGCCTTCGGGCCGGGTGAGCACCAGCTGGAAGTGCGGGCTGAGCTCGGGGATGCGCAGGGCGATTTCCTCGATCTGGGACGGGAAGAGGTTCACGCCGCGGAGGATGATCATGTCGTCGCTGCGGCCCGTGATGCGGCCCATCCTGCGGTGGGAAGGTCGGGCGGTGCCGGGGAGCAGGCGGGTGAGGTCCTTGGTGCGGTACCTGATGATAGGCAGGGCTTCCTTGGTGAGCGAGGTGAAGACCAGTTCGCCGTGCTCGCCGTCGGCCAGGACGTTTTCCTTGCCGGGCGCGGGGTTGAAGGGGTCGATGATTTCCGGGCGGAAGTGGTCCTCCCAGATGTGGCTGCCGTCCTGGGTCTCCACGCACTCGCCGGCTACGCCCGGGCCCATGACCTCAGACAGGCCGTAAATGTCGCAGGCCTTGATGTTCATGGTGACTTCGAGTTCGTGGCGCATCTCCTGCGTCCACGGTTCGGCGCCGAGCACCGCGTACTTCAGCGAGGTGGAGGTGGGATCGATGCCCATGTGCGCCATGGCGTCGGCGATGGTCAGCAGGTACGTTGGGGTGGCCAGGATGGCGTCCGGCTCGAAGTCCTGGATCAGCTGGATCTGCCGCTCGGTCTGCCCGCCGGACATGGGGATGACCGTGCAGCCCAGTGCTTCGGCGCCGGCGTGGGCGCCCAGACCGCCGGTGAAGAGGCCGTAGCCGTAGGCGTTGTGGACCTTCATTCCGGGGCGGACGCCGGACGCGCGGAGGCAGCGGGCCACGAGCTTGGCCCAGTCGGCCAGGTCCTGCTTGGTATAGCCGACGACGGTGGGCCGGCCCGTGGTGCCTGAGCTGGCGTGCACCCGGGCTACTTCGCTCTGCGGCACGGCGAACATGCCGAACGGATACTCCCGGCGCAGGTCATCCTTGGTGGTGAAGGGGAAGTTGCCGAGGTCGGACAGCTCGCGGAGATCCGCGGGGTGGATCCCGGCCTCGTCGAACTTGCGCTTGTACAGCGGCACGCGCTCGTAGGCG
Organism: Arthrobacter sp. Soil_N43; assembly: GCF_057655195.1. Lineage (NCBI taxonomy): Bacteria > Bacillati > Actinomycetota > Actinomycetes > Micrococcales > Micrococcaceae > Arthrobacter > Arthrobacter sp. Soil_N43. The sequence continues at coordinate 19,317 of NZ_JBDGML010000107.1, read as the reverse complement.
TACGCCAGCGTGTGCTGAAGCCGGCTGAGCTGCAGCGCCTCCAGCTCGTCCCGGGACATGGTCTCCTCGGGGTCCAGCACGGCGTCGGTGGCGTGCGCCGCCGTCGCTCGGGAGGAGGCGGCGTTGGGTTCAGTGGCGTGGAGGGTCATGACTTGTTCCTACTCTTGGGGATGGTGCGGCTGCGCCCGCGGAACTCGGCAATGAGTTCGCCCGGCTTGCCGGAACTGATCTGGGAACCGGGGTCGGCGGCGAAGATCTGGATGTCGTACAGGCCGCTCCGGCCCGCGCTGGAACGGCGGTGGGCGACGGCGGTGATCACCTGGCCCTGGAAGGCCGGCTTGAGGAAGTTGATGTCGACGCCGGACGCAACCGTGATGCTGTCAGTCGCGCCGCCCGCGGCGCCGCCCGTGCCGCCGTCGGCGTCCGCTGTCTCTGCGGAACCGGGGGTCCCCGGGCCCGGGGTTGCGGAACCGGAGGTCCCGGAGCCGGAGGTTCCCGGGCCGGCAGCCGGTGTGGCCGGGTTGCAGGCGAGGGCGAAAGCGGTGTCAGCGAAGGCGAAGATCATTCCGCCGTGCGCCATTCCGAAGCCGTTGAGCATTTCCTGCCGGAGGGTCATGCGGATGGTGGCCTCGCCGTCCCCGAGGGACAGGACCTCGATCCCCATCCACTCGGAGGCGTAGTCGTTCTCGAGGATCGGGTGGGGTACCCCGGAAATTGTCGTTCCAGCCATGCGTCATTGCCTCCAGCTTTATATACCGAATGTTCATTAGGTAATCCCATGGAGGGCCCTCATGTCAAGAGTGCGGACGAGTCGGGAGGGCCCCGCATGGGCGATGACCACGAGGGCCGCCAGCACATGGAGCAGCGCGAGGGTCCACCAGAGCGTGAGGTAGTGGGGCCCCGCCAGCGCCGGAAAAATCAAGGCCCCGCACGTGTTGAACGCGGCGTGGAAGATCATGCAGAGGGGCACGCTTCCGGTGCCGTTGTAGATCCAGGCCAGCAGCACGGACTGGGCGATGATCATGAGCAGGAACGGAACCGGCGGCCGCTGCCCGCTAGGGTCCGACACCAGTTCGGGAAGATGCCACAGCCCCCACACGACGCCGAGCAGCAGGGCGGCGGCCAGCGCGGTATGGTTCTGCTGCAGGAGGGGCAGGGCGTAGCCGCGCCAACCCAGCTCCTCGAACAGGCCCACCACCACAAGGGTTGATGCGAACGTTCCGATCAGCATGAACCACCCCGGGTTCGGGCCGAGGTCCGGGGCGGGCGCACCGCCGGCCACAGTCAATGCCGCGGACGCCAGCACCAGAAGGCAGGGCAGCCCCAGGCTTAGCGCGTACCAGGGCACCGGGACACGCCAACGGCCCAACTGTCGCAGCAGCCGCAGCATGGCGCCCTTTCCGCCGGAAAAGCCTGCGACCAGGACCGCGGCCACGGCCGGCCCGATCGGGATCAGCGGAGAACTTTCCGGGTTGAGGAAGGTCAGCGGCCAGAGCAGCCAGGAGATGAGGAAGGCCAGCACGAAGAACATCGTGAGCCGCCGGCTGGCCGGCCAGGCACGGCTGCGGTGCTCAAGTGTCCGTTCGGGCGGGTCTGCGGCGGAGGAACCTGGAAAGTGCATCAGCATACCGTCGTTCCGGTGCGCCTGTAGGGGGACGGGGCATCGAGGCGCTTGCCCGCCACGTGCCCGTTGGAGCGCTGAGCCGCTGACGTGGGAATCAACACCATTGTCTGCTCCCGAAAGACGGCGAACAAGTGAAAGTATGGAGGGGACCTTCCAACCAGAGGACTTGAACATGGCCAAAGGGATTTATGTCAGTGCAACCACTCCGGGTTCGGGGAAATCGCTCATAGCGCTCGGTCTGGCGGACACGCTGCACCGGCACGCGGACCGGATCGGATTCTTCAAGCCGGTGGTCCACGGCGACGACCCCGGCGCGGATCCCATGGTGGCCCTGATGAAATCCCGCTTCGACCTTGATGACCGGCGTTGCCGCGGAGGCCTGACGTTCACCGAGGTGCGCGGACTGCTGGCCGAGGGCAAGCGCGAGGAGATCGACGCCCGCTGCGTGGAGATCTTCGCCGAGATGGGCCGGCACTGCGATGTCATCATCGTGGAGGGGACAGACCTGACCGGCCACGATGCCGCCGTCGAGTTCGACCTCAACGCCCGTCTAGCGAACAACCTGGCCGCCCCCGTGGTTGCTGTGGTGGGAGCCAAGGGGCGCAGCGTCGCCGAGGCCGCTGCCGCCGTCGACGTCGCCCGCAAGGAGCTGAGCGCGGAGAAGTGCTCCCTGCTGGCCATGATGGTGAACCGCGCCGATCCGGCGGACGTGGACGCGATTGCCGCCGCCGTGAAGCCGGGCGCGTCCGGCCGCCCGGTGTACATTTTCCCCGAGCTGGAGGAGATCGCGCGGCCCACCACCGGTGAGGTGGTTACGGCGCTGGGGATCGGGCAGATCGCCGGCCGTGCCGACATGGAGCGCGACGTCAGGGACGTCAAAGTCGCGGCCATGAGCGTGGGCAACTTTTTGAACGTGCTCGACGACGGCGCCCTGGTGATCGTGCCGGGTGACCGGGCGGACGTGATGGTGGCCTGCCTGGCGTCGTCGTTCTCGCCGGAGTTCCCGGTGCCGTCGGGCCTGATCCTGACCGGCGGCCTGGCCCCGGACGCCAACATCTACCCCCTGCTGGCCTCGGCCCCGTTCCCCGTGTTCGCCACCACGGATGATACCTACACCACGGCCCGCCGGGTCTCAGAGGTGCGGAGCGAAATCTGGAGCGGGCACCGCCGGAAGGTGGCTTCGGCCCTTGGCCTGTGGTCCCGGCAGGTGGACGAGGCCGAGATCCTGGAGCGCCTGCACCTTCCCCGGCCGGAACGCATGACCCCGCTGCGGTTCCTGCACGACCTCATTGAACGGGCCAGGTCCCAGCGCCGCCACATCGTCCTCCCCGAGGGCACGGACCCCCGCATCCTGCGGGCCGCCGAGATCCTGCACCGCCGTGACGTCTGCGACCTCACCCTGCTGGGCCGCGAGGCGGACATCAGGGAACTTGCGGCAGGCCGGGGCATCGACCTCGCCGGCATCAACATCGTGGACCCCGCCACTTCGGAGCTGCGCCGGGACTTTGCCGCCAGGTACGCGGAGCTGCGGGCGCACAAGGGCGTGGATTTGGCCCGCGCGCTGGAGGTCATGCAGGACGAAAGCTACTTCGGCACCATGATGGTCCAGCTGGGCGTCGTGGACGGCATGGTCTCCGGTGCGGCGCACACCACGGCCCACACCATCCGCCCGGCGCTGGAATTCGTGAAGACCCGGGAGGGCGTGAAGATCGTCTCCTCGGTTTTCCTCATGCTCATGCCGGACCGGGTGCTGGTGTACGGTGACTGCGCCGTGAACCCGGACCCCAATGTGGAACAGCTCGCGGATATCGCCCTTGCCTCGGCGGAGACGGCGGCCCAGTTCGGCGTTGAGCCGCGGGTTGCCATGCTCTCCTACTCCACCGGAGGCTCCGGCTCGGGTAAGGCCGTGGAGGAAGTCCGGCAGGCCACCGACCTGGTCCGGAGCCGCCGCCCCGATCTCGCCGTCGAAGGTCCCATCCAGTACGACGCCGCGGTGGACGCGTCGATCGCCGAGTCCAAGATGCCGGGGTCGTCCGTCGCCGGGCAGGCCACGGTGTTCATCTTCCCGGACCTGAACACCGGCAACAACACGTACAAGGCCGTGCAGCAGAGTTCCGGAGCTGTCGCCGTCGGGCCCGTCCTGCAGGGGCTCCGCAAGCCGGTCAACGACCTCTCCCGCGGCTGCACGGTGGAGGACATCGTCAACACCGTGGCCATCACCGCGATCCAGGCCCAAACCAGCGAAACCAAACCAGCAGCAGCACCCGTCCCGTCCGCAGAAGCCACGGCTTAGGAGGCCCCATGCTCGTGCTCGTCATCAACTCCGGCTCGTCCTCGCTCAAGTACCAGGTGCGCGATGTGGCGTCGCACAGCATCGTCACCGAAGGGCTGATCGAGAGGATCGGCATGTCCACCGGCGGCCAGGGCGACGGCGAAGTGGTCGGACCCGCCGACCATGCGGAGGCGCTCGAGCTGGTGGACGCTGCCATCCACGAGGTGCTGGGCGGCCGGGAGCTGGACGCCGTGGGACACCGCGTGGTGCACGGCGGTGAACGGTTCGGCGAGCCGGTGCTGATCGACAACGAGATCACCCGCGCCGTTGAGCGGCTGAACCCGCTGGCGCCGCTGCACAACCCCGCGAACGTGCTGGGCATCCGCGCGATTTCGAAGAAGTGGCCGGAGATGCCGCAGGTGGCGGTGTTCGACACCGCCTTCCACCGCAGCCTGCCCGAGCACGCCTGGCGCTACGCCGTCCCGGACGAGCTTTACACGAACCACGGCATCCGCCGCTACGGCTTCCACGGCACCTCCCACGAATATGTCACCCATCAGGCGGCCGGGCTGCTGGACATTCCCGTTGAAGAGTTCGACGGCGTGATCGCCCACCTGGGGAACGGCGCCTCAGTCACGGCGATCCGGGGCGGCAAGTCCGTGGACACGTCGATGGGCTTTACGCCCTTGGAAGGCCTGGTGATGGGCACCCGCTCCGGCGACCTCGACCCGTCGATCCTCGTGTTCCTGGCCCGCACCGGCTGGAACGCCGAGGACCTTGACTCCATGCTGAACCGCGAATCCGGGCTCAAGGGCCTGGCCGGCAACAACGACATGCGCTCCGTGGTGGAGGCGTCCGAGGCCGGCGACGCGCGTGCGGCCACGGCGCTCGCCGTGACCTCCTACCGGCTGGCCAAGTACATCGGCGGCTACCACGTGGCCGTGGGCGGGGCGAAGGCGCTGGTGTTCACCGCCGGCATCGGCGAGAACTCGCATCAGTTCCGTGCGCTGGTGGGGGAGCGGCTCGGCGCCCTGGGCATTGAGCTCGACGCCGGGCTGAACAGTGAGCGGTCCAAGGAACCCCGGGTGATTTCCACCGCGGCCTCGCTCATCCCGGTGCTGGTGGTGCCCACGGACGAGGAACGTGCGATCGCCGAGGCAACAGCCGCCGTCGTCTCCGCCGCCTCTGGTGGTTGAGCCTGTCGAAACCTGGATCTCGACAGGCTCGATCAGCGGTCCAAAGGCTCGATCAGCGGTCCACGGGATCGATTGGCCGGTCAGCCGGGCCAGACGTCCTGCTGCGCCAGGCGCTTCGTGAATTCGGCCTCGGGCAGGGGCCGGCTGAAGTAGTAGCCCTGTCCGCTGATGCACCCGGTGCTCCTCAGGTGCTCAGCCTGTTCCGCATTTTCGACGCCCTCCCATACGGCCTCGAGTCCGCACGCCCGGATGAGCTGCAGGATGGCCGCAATCAGGGCAGGCTGGGCCGGGTCGCTGCCCAGGGCGGAGAGGAGCGTGCGGTCCACTTTGACCCGGTCCACCGGCAGCCGCCGCAGGTAGCTGATGGACGAATATCCCGTGCCGAAGTCGTCGATCTCCAGGCCCACCCCGAGTTTGCGCAGGCTCGCCAGCGTGTAGCGGTCGAGCTCATTGCCCTGGATGATGGCACCCTCGGTCAGCTCCAGGACCAGCAGCGCGGGGTCCAGTTCGCTGGCGGTCAGGGCGTCGCGGACATCCTCGATGAACTCAAGGCGCTGCAGGTCGGCTGCCGAGATGTTGATCCGCATGGAGAAGTCGTGCCTGCTGGTTTCGGGGGCCGTCCGCCAGCGCCGCAATTGCTCCACGGCGGCGTTAAGGACCCAGTTTCCCAGTGCGGAGATGAGGCCGGTTTCCTCGGCGACGGGGATGAACTCGTCCGGCATGATGAGGCCGCGGGTGGGATGTTGCCAGCGGACCAGCGCCTCCACGCCCTCGATCCGGCCCGTGGCGAGCTCAATGACCGGCTGGTAGAACAGCACCAGCTGCGACCCGGTGATGGCCTCGCGCAGTTCCCCCACCAGCTGGTTCCGGAGTTGCCGCGCGTGGAGCATGGCCGGTTCGAAGACGCGCAGTTTGCTGCGGCCGTCCGCCTTCGACGCGTACATCGCGATGTCCGCTTCCATGAGCAGGGCCTCGGACGTCTCACCGCGGTCAGCTATGCGAAGGCCAAGGCTGGCCCCGCACCGGATGGTCTTGCCGTCCACCTCAATGGTTCCGCGGAGGGCGTCCAGGATCCGGGTTCCCACCACCGTTGCCTGGGCGGGAGTGCTCGCGGGCAGCAGCACGGCAAATTCGTCCCCGCCCAGCCGGGCCACCATGTCCTCCTCGCGGACGCAGGCACGGATCCGCTTCCCCACTTCGATCAATACGTGGTCACCGATCGAGTGGCCCAGGGAATCATTGATGCTCTTGAAGGCGTCCAGGTCCAGCAGCAGCAGCGCCGGCGGCATCCCGCTGTTCTCCGCCTGGGCCTGGGCCTCGTTGACTGCGCTGACCAGTGCGGAGCGGTTGTAGAGGCCCGTCAGGGAATCGGTGAGGGCCATCCGCTGCAGCTCCCGGTGGGCCGCCTCGAGCATCTCGGTCCGCGATTCCACGCGCTGCTCCAGCTCCTGGTAGATCATCTGGAGGTCCTCGGCGAGCAGGTTGGTGCCCATGATCACCGCGTCGAGCTCGTCCCTCGCTTCCGAGATTGCAATACGTGAATGCAGCTCACCCGCCGCGAGCCGGACAATGCCGTCGAGGAGCTGCCCGAGCCGGGGATCGCGGTCATCAAACATTTTCGTCACTAAGCCGCGTCCGGACCGGCCAACCAGTCCAGGGCTTCTCGGTCCGACATGAAGTATTCTGCCCGGGCTGAACGGAATTCTGCGCCGAGGAGAAAATTCCCAAGCAACCGGTCCACGGGGCTTTCGCCGACGAGCGCCCACGAGGATACATTGTCAATGGCCGCGAAGGCGGCACGCGCCGTGCGGCTCACTGATGCAATGCCGGTGAGATGAAGTACGACGGCGGCCCTCCGATCTCCGACCAGTTCACCGATCTCGTGGCTCAGCTGGGCGATCGTGGTGGCCGTGAGATCCACACCTAGGGGCAGTACGGCCCTCACGGCCAGATTCGGCAGCACTGTGCAGGTAACGCCGGCAGGCATTGGATGATTTGATGTGTCCGGCGTTCTGGACCGTGCGACGGGAACCGTCGTTGCTTCTGACACTTATCCCCCCTGAAGGAACCGCTGTTGACGCTGGACGGATGCGAGGTAGTCCCGCACCGTGGCGCTCCGCTCCGTTGCGGCAGCCGTATCGAACAGCGTAGCCGCCTCTTCAAGGATCTGCAGTGATTCGGTGTCGTTTCCCTGCTCCATCATGGCTTTGCCAAGGACAAAGGCGGCCTCTGCCGCTGTCTGGCTGGCGAGGATGTGGAACTTGCTGCGGACGGGTGCCAGGATTTTTATCGCAGCATCCAGGTCTCCGGTGATGTAATACCAGTGGCCGCGGACCAGAGCCATCTCCAGGAGGTCGCGCTCACTGCCGCCCACCACCTCGGTGGCCAGTTCCGCACGTTCGATGCAGCGGAGCGTGGCGCCGTCGCTGAGCTGTGCCCGCAGCCGCATATCTGCCGAGCCGCGGTTGAAGCGCGCCCACAGGTCCACATCCCGGGAGGGGGAGAGCCTTTCTGCGGCCAGATCGTGGTATTGGCTGCCCTCGGCAGCCCGTTGGGTGAGGAAGGCGACGTTGCCGATCACCCAGTAAGCCTTGCCGGCCGTGTCCTCATCAATGACGTCGGTGAGCAGGGACTTCAGCACCAGGCACTCCCGCCAGGCCGCGGGCAACCGGCCGCTTTCGGCGAGGGCGGCGATGAGGGCCTGCTGGGCCTGGATGTGAAGGTATACGTTTTCGAAGTCACCGGCCACCAGGTCCGCAGCTGCCGACGCCGAGTCGACAGCTTCCGGGAGTCTGCCCAAGGCCTGCAATGACTGGGCATGCAAGATATGGGCGCGCGCGCCAAGATCCGGAGCAGACGCAGAAACCGGATGAGCGGCCAGCGTGGCTGCGAGCTGCTGGCATTCCTCGAAGGATCCCTGGTCCCGCAGGCATTCAGCCTGCAGCAACACCATCTTCCACCACCGGTGTTCGTCGCCCGCTGCAATGGCAAGTTCCGCGGCGTGGCCTGCCTGCGTGTAGCCGGCCCTGTAGTCCCGCCGTTTCCAGCTTTCACGGGCCTCGAGCTCGGCAATCACAAAGGGCGATAAATCTTGAGACATCGGCATGATGACAATTATCCACGGACTGCGCCATAGGTCATTGCGGGCACCGGTGCTGAGGCCTTGTTACGGCTTTTCGGATAACTAAAAAGGGTGGATTTTCCCTAGCAGGTATTCCTTGTAAAAACCTTGCAGAAACTTGAGGAAAGAACCGTATACTGTGGCCCGTAACCGTTATGCACCTAACTATAGGAAAGGATCAGCGGATGAAGAAATTTGCCGCAACACTCTTAATGACCGGCATATTGGCGGTAGCGGGATTCGCTGCTCCTGCCAACGCCGCACCGAAGGACAAGAGCACCACCACGTCCTCCTCTTCCCAGACAACCGTCAACTACTCATATGTCGGTTCCTGGCCCAACTAATTCTGGTCTCTGAGTAAGACGACCCAAAACTGCCCCGGGCCTAATGGTCCCGGGGCAGTTTTAATTTGCATCCAATATGCTGTTTGTGGTCCCCCACTCCCGCCGTACTACTGCTGCGGCCCGGCCACCGGCAGGTAAACCGACACCGTGGTGCCCGAGCCGAGTGATGACTTCATCTCCAGCGAGCCATTGTGGCGCCGCACAATGTCATGGGCTATTGCCAAACCAAGGCCGCTGCCCGGCACCGCCGCCGAGGACGCGTTGGACGCCCGGTAGAAGCGGGTAAATACCTGGGCAATTTCCTGCTCGGGAATTCCGACGCCCGTGTCCGCCACCCTAACGACCGCCGACTGGCTGCCGTCCCCGGCGGGGTCGAGCATGACCTCGATGCTGATCCGGCCGCCGTCGGGCGTGAATTTGATGGCGTTGGCCACGATGTTCGTGAATACCTGCTCGAGTTGGGCCTCGTCGGCCTGGATCTTGACGTCCTCGTGGGAATCTGCGCCCGATATGGCGACATTCCGGGCTTCAGCCAGCGGCCGCAGCGCGGCGACCACAATCCGCATGACCTGCCCCAGCTCCACCTGTTTGAGGTGCAGGTTACCGGAGCCGTCCTGCTGTGAAACGGTGAGCATGTCCTCGATGAGCCGCCGCAGCCGGTCCGAGTTCCTCGAAATGACCTCCATCATGGACTCGATGCCTGCCGGCACCGGACCGCCGGCGCCGTCGCGGATCATGTCCAGGTAAGCGGTGATGGAGGTCAGCGGGGTGCGGAGCTCATGGTTCACGGTGGCCAGGAAGTCCGTTTTGGCCTTGTCCAGTTCCCGGAGCTGCTGCAGCACCTGGACCTGTGCGCTGATGAGGTGGCCCTGGATGAGGCTGTGGGCAAGGTTTCCTGCAACGTGCTGGATGAGGGCGATCTCGGCCCGCGTCCATTCGTGGGGGGTGTCCAGCTTGGCGATCCAGACAATCCCGAGCGCGGATTCTCCATCGCCTACGGGGACCACCACGGAGGAGCGGGCGTCAGTGAGTCCGGACCAGCCTTGGAGTCCATCGGTGAGGGGAGAGGCGGGTTCCGCCTGGTGGTCGGCCACCGCCAGGACGTCTGCCTCGGACCACAGGGACGTGGCCAGTCCGCGGGCCGCTTCCTCATAGGTCCCGAGCCCGTCAGGCAGCGCAGAAAGTCCCGGCCTGCACCACTGGGCGCTGATCCGCGGCACGCGTGAATCCTGGAACGTGGTGAACCAGACATGGTCCGCGCCGAGTGACTTTCCGAAGCCCCGGACCAGGTGCCCTGCCATCTGCTGGGGGCTGTTGGTGCCGCGGATGGCTGCGGAAACGTTTCGGAGGCTTTCGCGGAGGAATTCGGCGTGCGCGCGGAGCCGGCGGCGCTCCCGGGCACGTGCAATCAGCGTTTCCACGCGGTAGACGAGTTCCTGCGCGGAGGCGTCACGGGAGACGTAGTCGGCGACGCCCTGCGGCTCGAGCCGCGCCAGGTCAATGTCATCCGCGAGGTCCACGAGGAGCAGCACGGGCGTGCCCTCCCACGGGATTCCGTCGACCATGCTCGCATCAAGAAGTACGACGGCGGCGTGGTTCCGTTCCAGCTCGACCGCGAGCGTCCCGCCGTCGGACGCTGAATGCACGGTAAACCCGGCAGCCGTGAGGACGCCTCCCGTTGCGGCCAACCGGTCCGCCTCGGGAATTGCAACCACAGCTACCCGCGGTGCCGAAACACTCTCCGCCGGTGCCTGTACCACTATGCCCCCCGTGTTGCGCGTCGCCGTGCGGCTACCCGTGATTTTGGACTCACATTATCAGCCCTTGGACCGCATTGGCCGCGGCCGCGGGGAACGGTAGCTTGATAACTGTCTCGTCAACACCGGAGGTCTCGATAATGAATGCCGATGTCAGCGGCCGGAACACGCTGTTTGATCTCACCCTGGAGGCCGAAGGCCTGCTTCGGCTGACCTGGGCCCGTGGTGCCAGCATCACGGAATCGGATGCGGAGTCCGCCATGGGAGAGGTGAATACGCTTTGCGGCGCAAGCCGCCATCCCATGCTCGTGGACATGGCCACTACCGCCGATGTGAGCCGGGGAGCGCGATCCGTTTTCGGGCGCCCCTGCCAGGCATCGAGGATCGCACTGCTCGGCTCTTCGCCCGTGGATCGGGTGCTCGCCAACTTTTTTCTCGGCATCAACAAGGTCCCGTGCCCCACGAAGTTCTTCACCTCGGAGCACGACGCCCTGGCCTGGCTGAAGGCCACGTAACTGCAGGTTGCCTCCGTCAGCGGGCCTGGAGCACCGAGAAGTATCCCGGAATCCGTTCAGGCTCAGCGGAGGTCAGCGGGCGGGCTTCGATGACGGCCGGCCCGTCCTCCACCACATCCCAGCGGTCCTCGGGGAAGGCCCGCACGCGCTGGGCGGCACCGAAGCGGCCGGGCATGGGCAGACCGCGGATCGCAGCCGCGAGGGGCGCCGGAATGAAGTGGCGGGTGGCGCCAAGATGGCTGACATACTCGACGGCGTTGCCCCGGAAATCTGTTTCGGCCAGGAAGATGCGCCCGCGTTTGCCCACGAGAGGGTGCAGCTGCTCGGCCAGAGCCGCCTGGGAACGGGGTTTCAGCACGTGGAGGACGCCGCGGATGAAGATGTTGGCTTCCCCGGGCATGTCGGCGGAGGCCAGGGCTGCGGCAACGGAGCGTGCCGCTCCCGGGGCTGTCATGTCGGCAGCCAGGAAGGAGATGCCCTCAATCCCCTCGGAATCAGCGCGGGCCCGGGCAATGGCATTGGGGGCCACGTCCACGCCCAGAACGTGGGGAAAATGGGCAGCCAGGCGCCGGCTGAACGCCCCGCTGCCACAGCCGATATCCACGATGGGGAGGTCCGGATGCATCTGCCGCTTCAGGTGTTCCAGGTAGCCGAGCAGTTCGTGGTCGTCTCCCGCGTCCCACAAAACGTCTCCCTGGGCACCGGTGCTGTTGACGTTGCCCCAGTACTGGTCCCAGGCCGTGTGGGGATCCTTCGGCGCCTCGGAGGACAGCCTCACGAGCTTGGGGACCAGCAAGTATTTCTTCAGGGATGAGAGCACCGTCCAAATATAGGGTGCGAACGGCGGCGGCCGTTGTCATGTGCCGTAATCGTTGCTCCATCCAGTGGCGGCTATGGAGCCTGCTCGTTGGTCGCGGGGGCTGCACCTGCCGGAGTCGGTTCGGACTCCGCGGGTTCACTAGGTGCCGCTGTGGGGGCAGGGTCCGTCGGCGCGGGGGCTGGTGCCGGGACGGCGGGCATTGGCGCAGGAGCCGGGTTTGGCGGAGTGGGGGCTATGCCGGATGGCGCCGGGGCAGGGGCCGCCGGATCAGATCCAGAGCCCCTCGGGGTTGGGATTGCAGTGGCGGCTCCGGACGGCGGCGCCTGCGTCTGCCCGCTTCCCGTCGTCGGCGTCGGGCTCGCGCCGGGGGCCGTGCCGGGCGAGGCGCTGGGGTCGCTCCGGATGATGTCAATGATCTGTTGCTTGTACGCCTCGATCCGCCCTTGGATCTCTGACAGGGGGACGCCCTGCAGCGTGCGGCCGAATTCCGAAATCTCTTCCCACAGTGCGGTGAGCCGTGCCATGCCGTCGGTGCTCAGGGGGCCGTCCAGGGTCAGGACCAGTTGGCTGGCCAAGGCGTAGGTCAGGCACCGGAGACAGTTGTAGTTGGCAGCGGCCGAGAGATTTTCCGGCACCACCACGTCGGCCTGGCCGATGATCAGCACCACCTGGAAGCCGACAGCCACCGCTGCGCAGTCGGCACAGCTGGCGAAGGCATAGGCCTCATTGCGCGTATCCACCGGCCCGTCCTCGGCCCAGACGAGGGCAAATGCGACGTCGTACGTCACAGACCCGTCCGCCGTGTTCACCGCCAGGGCTTGGTTGCCGTCCTCCTCAGGTGCCGGAGGCTTGTCGAACGGGAAAACCCACGAAGGCGGCAGGGGAGACCCGGGAGCGGGGACCTGCCGTTCACCGGCATCCGCCTGAGATGCTGCAACCGGCCGGGGCACGAGCACCATGCTGAGCTGGGGCTTGTCGCGGGTAGGCAGTTCCGTGCCTTCGGGCCACAATGCCACCGTCCGGCCCCCGCGTCCTTCCTGCAGGACTGCCCCGGCTGAACCTCCTGACAGGGCAGGGTGGATGGTGGCCGTGGCATCGAACAGCGTCCCCCGTTCGTAGGGCTGCACCGGCCGGTACGTGTCCGGCGACGGCCACCACGCCCAGGCGAGCCCGGCCAGGATGGCGGCGGTGGCGGCCACGGCCGTGCCGCGCTGCAGCGGCCCGCCGCGGGTCTTCTTCCAGAGGCCCACGGCCACCTGGCGCGCCAGCCGCACCAGCATGTAGCCGATGCCCAGCAGCGGAAGGAGGACGGCGGCAATTGCCAGGACGCGCACGGCGGCATCGGCGAAGTTGCCGCCCGCGAGGCTGCCGGCGAGCATGCCCTGTTGCTCCTCAAGGCTCGCCCACGCGGTGCCCAGTAGCCGCGGGAGGGCGAGGACCATCAGCACCAGGCTGGCCAGCAGCAGCGGCACGGTGATCAGGACCCAGGCCGTGATGACCACTCTCGCCCAAGGCTTGAGGGCCCGCGCTTCGGGTTCCGGCTTGCGCCAGTTCCACGGCAGGAGGCCACGCAGCGTGGGTTGGATACGTTGGAAGAGGTCCGGCACGCCCGTCGCGTCGGCAAGGATGTGGTAGCCGTCGAAGCGGAGCAGGGGCAGGAGCTGGCGAACCATCTGCAGGATCTGGGTGAGCACCACGAGCAGCAGCGCGTCGTAGCCGCTGGCCCACCAGATGCCCATGATGGCGACGGAGACGATCGCGTTGAAGTACAGGCCGCCGAGGTCGGTCCGCAGCCGGCCCCCGCGTCCCAGGCGGTACGAGTCGGTGACGTCGGTGTAGAAGGCCGGCCAGACAAGGTACAGGCCGGCTCCCATTGCGCCCGGCGTGGCTCCTCCCCGGCGCGCAGCTGCAGCGTGGCCGAACTCGTGGAAGCCCGCAGAGAGAACAGTGATGGCGAAGATGAGCAGCAGCAGGCCGGGGTTGGCGAAGGCGTCGTGGGTGGCCGACCCCAGTCCCTTGACCATGAGGACCCACCAGCACGAGGCCAGGAATGCTACCGTCACGGTCGCCACGATCAGCGGATGGAAGAGTCCGGCGAAAGGCGCCGTCAGCTTCCGCGTGCGCTCCGGATCAGTGACCGTGTAGCGGAAGCGCATGCCAAGCAAGGGATCCGACTTCCGGACGCCGGGCTGCGAGCCGTCGGCCAGCCGCAGCAGCCCCAGCGGCATCAACTGGCCCTCGACCAGCGTTTGTACATTGTCGGCGCTGACCAGCTTCCCGTAGCGGATGCCGGCGTATTCCGCGATTTCGGCGGCGTCCCGCTCGCCGTCAATGCCCTCCAGGACGAGGAAGAGCAACCGGGTCAGCTGGATGGTCTGCCCATCGGCGCGGCGGACCAGGAACGGGGTGGCGCGGTAGCCGGAGCCTTTGGCCTCGCCGATCAGCTGGACGCCATCCGCGCGGACAGGCGCTGTCGAGGTCCCTGTGGACGCAGAGGGAGCTGGCGGACCGTCCATGTGGGACGGTCCGCCAGGCGCAATACTCATTGGGGATTTACTGTTCGAGGTCGGACTGCTGGTCGGCCGTGGCCGTGGCCGAGCCGTCGATATTCTGCGTGATGATGGCGTCCTGCTGTGCCACGGCGAAGGCATCACTGTCGATGGATCCGATGTTGGCTGCCACTGCGGCATCGATCGGCGCGGCTACGTTTGCGTTGGCTGCGACGGCGCCATTGATCGGCGCGGCAATGTCGGCGTCGGCGGCGAGATCCACGTTCACGTTCAGGAGGTCGCCGTCCAGGGCGCCTGCCGGGTCCACGGGAAGCGCACCGACGTCGGGCAGCGTCCCGTCAGGAAGAGTGCCGTCGGGCAGTGTCTCGTCCACTGCCCCGGCGCCGCCGTCCGCCGTGCCGTCCGCAGTGCTGCCGCCCTGGCTGATGGTGCTGTCCTGGGTGGATTCGGCCGTGGCGTCGGCGGTAATTCCCTGATTGATGATGACCCCCTGGTCGGCGAGGGCCTGCGACTCGGAGCCGAAGGAGAGGACGTTGGCGGAAGCCGCCGCGTCAATGGGGGCAGCGACGTTGGCGTTCGCGGCGACGGCGAGGTCGATCGGCGCCGCCGCGCTGATGCCGAGGTCGAGGTCGGCATTGAGATCGAGTACGGATGCCACTTCCTTGTCAGGCAGGGGAGTGCCTGCCTGAGCGAGGAGCTCGTCATCGGACAGCGGCGTCATTCCCTGTTCATTGTTCACGGTATGCTCCAGTTCCGGCACCGGGTTCCCTGCCCCCAGCGGACAGGTGCTCCGAACATGCCCATTGCACAATAGTAAGCATGATGAGTATCTCCGTGAACCCGACGTGCTGCGAGGAGGCCGCCCCATGAACTGGTGGGAGGCATTGATTGCCGTCATCGGCGGGATCGCCCTGATCTACGCCGCGTTGTTGGTCCTGCTGGCCCTCTACGCCCGTCGTCACCCGGAAACGGTCGGCATGAAGGACGCCCTGCGGCTGCTGCCGGACCTGGTCACCCTGCTGCGCCGCCTGGCCGCGGACCGGACCCTGCACCGGGGAATCCGCGTGCGGCTCGTTCTGCTGCTGGGGTACCTCCTGATGCCCATCGATCTGGTCCCGGACTTCCTGCCCGTCATCGGCTATGCCGACGATGTCATCATCGTGGCCTTGGTGCTCCGCTCAGTCATCCGCAGGGCCGGCAACGAACCGCTGGAACGCCATTGGCCGGGCAGCCCGTCCGGCCTGGCGCTGGTCCAGCGCCTGGCCGGCACAAGCGACAGCCAGCCCTGAGGCTTACTTCAGCCCGGCGCCCGGCAGGAGCTCGGTGGCGCCGAGGGAGTCGGCGATGAAAGCGTAGTCCCAGGCCCGTTCGCGCCACTGCACGTACCGGCCGGAGGCGCCGCCGTGGCCGCCGTCCATTTCGATCTTCATGACGATCGGCTCGGATCCGGTGGTCTTGTTGCGGAGCTCCTGCACCCACTTGGCCGGTTCCACGTAGAGCACCCTGGTGTCGTTGAAGGACGTCACGGCGGCGATCTTCGGGTAAGCGGCCTCGCGGACGTTCTCGTAGGGGGTGTACGACTTCATGTACTGGTACACCGCGGGGTCGGTGATGGGGTTGCCCCATTCTTCCCATTCGAGCGCCGACAGCGGCAGCTCCGGGTCAAGAATGGTGTTCAGCGCATCCACGAACGGCACTTCGGCCACGATGGCGGCGTACTTCTCCGGGGCGAGGTTGGCCACGGCACCCATGAGCAGCCCGCCGGCCGAGCCGCCAAGGGCAGCGATCCGGTTTGGCGCAACCCAGCCTGAGGCAGCCAGCCAGTCGGTGGCGGCGATGAAGTCGGTGAATGTGTTCTTCTTGCTGAGCTTCTTCCCGTTCTCGTACCAGTGCCGGCCGAGTTCGCCGCCGCCGCGGATGTGCGCGATGACGAAGACAATCCCGCGGTCCAGCAGCGACAGACGGGCGATGCCAAAGCCCGGATCCATGCTCAGCTCGTAGGAGCCGTAGCCGTAGACCAGGCCCGCCGCGGTGGAGTCGCGGGCAACCGACTTGTGCCGCAGGACCGAGAGCGGAATCCTGGTCCCGTCCGCGGCCTCGGCCCATTCCCGCGATGCCACATAGTCGTCCCCGTTGTAGCCGCCGAGCACCGGGCTCTCCTTGCGGAGCAGCAGTTCACCGGCCGGCCGCTCCGGGGTGGGCAGCACGAAGTCATAGACCCGTGACGGGGTGAAGTAGGACGTATAGCCCAGCCGGATCACCGGGGCCTCGTAATCGGAGCCGCCAACCCCGGCCGTGTACAGCTCCTCGTCAAACGCCGGCTCAACGGGGGGCTCCTGGGCGGCCGTACCGAGTCCTGCGAGGGAAATCACCTGCACGCGCTCGATGGTGTCCTTCCGGACCGAGACCACCAGATGCGTGGAGGTGACCCCCGCGCCGTTGATGCGGACGTCGTCGGAATGCTCGACGACGGTGGTCCACTGCTGCTCGGCCAGCGGCTTGGCGAGTTCGGCCGGGTCCACCAGTGAGACCATCGAGTTCACTGCGTTCCGGTTGTGGGTGACGACGATGCGCTCAGTCTTCTGCCCGTCCGGACCCTCGAGCAGGAACGGTTCGGCCTCGTAGAGGACGCGCTCGCCGCGGGGGATCACGGTGGTGAGGGTGGCAGAGGGGTCGTCAAAGCGCAGAATCCGCGTTTCGCTGTACTCGGAGCAGCCGATCCCCAGCACGAGGTGGCGCCGGTCGGAGGAAAGCTCAAAGCCCAGCCACATGGCGACGTCGTCCTCCTGGTAGATCACCTCATCCTCGGTGACCGGCGTGCCCAGGACGTGGGCTTTGACCTGGTACGGGCGCCAGGAATCATCCACCACGGTGTAGAAGAGGCGGGTGCCGTCCGGGGAGAAGGAGACGCCGTAGAAGGTGTTCTCGATGATGTCCGGCAGCAATTCTCCGGTGCGGAGGTCCTTGATGCGCAGCGTGAAGCGTTCGTCGCCCGAGTTGTCCACGGCGTAGGCGTACAGGTTGCCGTCCACGGTGACGGCCGAGCCGCCCACCGCGAAGAAGGGCTTGCCTTCGGCCTCCACGTTGCAGTCCAGCAGGACTTCCTCGCCCGGAATTTCGACGCCGGCCTCCACCGCCGGGGGTGTCCAGTCGGCCACCCTGTCACCGGTGTCCTGGGCGCGCACGCGGCACTGGATGCCGTACTCCTTGCTTTCCACCGAGCGGCTGAAATACCACCAGCCGTCCTTGCGGTTGGGGACGGACAGGTCTGTCTCCTGGGTGCGGCCCTTGATCTCCTGGAAGATGGCATCACGCAGCGGTTCCTGGTGGGCGGTGACGGCTTCCTGGTAGGCGTTCTCGGCCTTTAGGTGGGCCACGACCTCGTCGGATTCCTTCTCCCGGAGCCATTCGTAGTTGTCCACGAACGTGTCGCCGTGGTGGGTGCGCTCGGCGGGCACTTTCCTGGCGACGGGAGGCGCAGGAGTGGCCGCGGCGGGGTTGTCTGCGGGGTGCTGCAGTGGAGTCTGGGTCATTCCCTCAATATATAGATCTGCACTGACAATTGGGCGGCCGTTCGCTACCGGGGGAGCGGGAACGAGGCGGCCGGCCCGAACCCTGTCCTCCGCCGCGGGGGCGGGCGTATCCTGAACTCGCGTCCGTAAACCGGAACCCGCAAACCGGAAACAATTGAGCAGCCGAGGGGGAGCCATGACAATTCCGCCAGTGCACGAACCCGAACCATTCCCGCCAGAGCCGGGTCCCGATCCCATGCGGCCCAATCCGAACGGGCCGGATCCTTCCGGCCCGACGCCGCCGCCCAGTCCGTTCCCGACGCCCGAACCGCCGGGACCGCTCCCCGTGCCGGACCCCGGTCCGGCCCCGCTGCGTCCGGACCCCACCAGGGACTGAGTCCGTCCGTTTGTTGCCCGCTGTCCGCCCTACGGCGGCTGGGTGAGCTTGCCGCAACCATTGAGGACAAGCCCGCCCAGCCGCCGTCGTGGTTTCTCATAACCGGAAACAGGGCGCTGTGCGGCAATTCAGAAACATTCGGTCTTTGGCTGTTACCTGAATCACATTCGGGCTATGGTGGTTTCCGGTCGCAGCGTCGCGGCCGTGCATGAGGGGAGATGTTCTTTGAACGACAAGCTTAAGGTTTTGGTCCGACTCGATCTCGAATGCGGTGAAGCCCAGGTGGCCGCGCAGGGAAATGTAACCGCCCGAAGCATCCAGGCTCTTTACGTCGTCATGAAGCGCGCCAACCATCTGAGGGAAGGCCTGCAGCTCGTAGTGGACGTCAGCCACGCACACGTTGAACCCTCGGCCCTGGAGCAGCTCCGTAAATGCTCCGAATCGCACCACCTGCCGCTGTCGATCGATCCGCAGCAGTCCGAATGCAACGTCCGCGTCCTGGCTCCGGCCGACGCCGAACTGCTGGAAACCACCGCGCGAAGGTCGCCCCTGGCTGTAGCGGCTTAAGGGCGCGGCTTAAGGGTCGCGGCCCACGGATGCGGGCCTTAAAGCGCGGGCCTTAGAACTAGGCCGCTAACTATTCGTCGGGACTTGGGCTCCGTACGTCACGGGACCCAATGTCCGCCGCCCCGAGCACATCGGCGGCCGGGGAGTGCGTCGCCTCGTGTTCACGTACCCGGATTTCCGGGTGGTGCAGGTCCAGCGCCGGCCGCTCGGAGCGGATGCGGGGCAGGGAGGTGAAGTTGTGGCGCGGCGGCGGGCAGGATGTGGCCCATTCCAGCGAGGCGCCGAAGCCCCAGGGATCGTCCACCGTCACCCGCTCGCGGCTGCGCGCCGTGATGTAGACGTTCCAGAGGAACGGGATCAGCGACGCGCCGAGGACGAACGAGGAGATCGTGGAAAACTGGTTCATCGCGGTGAAGTTGTCCTCCGGCATGTAGTCCGCGTAGCGGCGGGGCATGCCGAGCACGCCCAGCCAGTGCTGGATCAGGAACGTGCCGTGGAAGCCCAGGAACAGCAGCCAGAAGTGGATCTTGCCGAGGCGCTCGTTGAGCATCTTGCCGGTCCACTTCGGCCACCAGAAGTAGAAGCCGGCGAACATCGCGAACACCACCGTGCCGAACACCACGTAGTGGAAGTGCGCCACCACGAAGTACGAGTCGGAGACGTGGAAGTCCAGCGGCGGGGA